>NZ_JAMYQP010000039.1:0-64400 GCF_040320945.1 Mesorhizobium sp. M0587 | reverse complement strand
GCCACGGCGGCGGCTGGCGTCACCATCAGGTTGAATGGCCAGTCCGAAGGCTTTGCCATCACCGGCAGCGGCAGCGGCGACACCATCACCGGCGGCACTGGCGGCGACAGCATTACCGGTGGAGCGGGTGCGGACATCCTGACCGGCGGACTTGGCGCGGACACTTTTGTGATCGGCGCGGCGGCTGATGTGGCAGCGGCCGAGACCATCAATGGTACATTGGAGCAGTTAACTCTCGACACACTGCGGCTCGATGCGGCCGGCACCTACAGTTTTGCCGGCGTCACACTCACTAGCATCGACCGGATGATGCTGAACCAGGATGCGTCGGGCTTCAACCTTGTCCTGGCCAATGCGCAGGTCTCGTCGGCCGATGGCAACCTGGACGGCACGCTGGGCGACCTTCTGATCAATTCTGCCGTTGCAATGACCAATGGAGTGACGATCGATGCTTCGGGTCTTACTGGTGCTAATCGCATCACGGTGGACGGCACCAATCTCGGTGGCAGCGACATCATAACAGGTGGCGCAGGCGCTGATACGATTGCTGGTGGGGCAGGTGCGGATGCATTAACCGGTGGCGACGGCAACGATGTCTTCAATCTGTCCTTCGCCGATGCGGTTTCGGGCGAGACACTGGATGGCGGCAACGATATCGATACCATCCGCATTGCCGATGGCAGCGGTCATAGTGGAAACCTATCTGGCCAGGGTGTTATCCTGGCTGTCGAGACGCTGAGCAGCATCGAACGCCTGGAATTTGCTACAACAGCGTCGCCCAATTTCTGGCATCAGATAATCATTAATGCCAGCCAGATTGGCAGCGGACTATCAAGCTCGCTTGAGGTGCAGGGCGATGCCAACGGAAACATTATGATTGTCAGCGTTGATGCTAATCAGTCGGTGTCGTTGGCGGGCTGGACGTTCTCTGGATTTGGAGCCAACAACGGCGCAAGTGATCAGCTCTATCTCACCGGTTCCACCGGGGCCGAGACGATCACTGGATCGTCCTATGGAGACGTGATTAGTGGGGGTGTCGGTAACGACTATCTTACTGGTGGTGGCGGCGATGATGTCATCGATGGTGGTGATGGCACTGGTGATACCGCCATCTACACTGGCGCCTGGTTAGACTATATGGTGACCAATAATGGCGGTGGCTCGTATACTATTGCCGACAACCGGGCGCTCTCGCCCGACGGCACCGACACGGTGAGCAATGTCGAGAATTTCACCTTCTCTAATGGGACTTTTACAGCAAGACAGATTGCCAATGACCAGCCGACCCTGGCCATTGCCGACACTTCGGGTGATGTGACCGAGGGCGACGGCACGGCGAGCCTGAGCGACAGCGGGATTTTGAGCTTTGCCGATCTCGATACCAACGACGCGGTGACGGTATCGGAGACCTCCAACGCCGACATCGTCTGGAGCGGCGGCACGCTGAGTGCGGCTCTGGCAGCGACGCTGGTTGCGGGCTTCAGCGTGGACCAGGACAGCTGGGACTATACCACCAACGCCAGCCTCGATTTTCTCGGTGCGGGCGAGACCATCACCTTCTCCTATAACGTAGTAGCCACCGACGACAGCGGTGCACCCAATGCCGTATCTGCTGTCAAGACGGTGACCATCACTATCAATGGCACCAATGACGGGCCGGTTGCCACGAGTGACATCGGGGTGGGCGATCCCCTGTCTCTACCGTCCAACCTCATTGCTCGATGGTCAGCTGATGGGACCACCGAAGATGTTGTGGGCGATAATGATGGCGTACTGCAAAATGGTGCCTCATTTGCGACCGGCAAGTTCGGGCTAGCATTTAGTTTTGACGGTGTTGATGACGTTTTCCAGGCACCAACCACAGGATTGCCAGTTGGAAACAGTGACAGAACGCTTTCACTTTGGGTGAACGCAGATGCGTTTGTGAACAGTGAGTCGCTTCTGGCAGGCTATGGAAACTTCGGTAGTGGTGGTCAAACCTACCAGCTGGGCACATCCGGCAACACGCTCTTCTTTTCGCAATGGGGCAGCGCGGTGTTCGGCCCGTCTCTGCAAACCGGACAATGGTATAATGTTGCTGTCACTAATGTCGGCGACTCGGTGACCTTGTATTTGGATGGAGTCGCCGTCGGCTCAGGTACGATGTCTATCAATACCCCTGCGGGTACGGAGTTTTTGGCTGGTGCCCGTCCATCGGTCAATGTCCCCGGCTTATTGCAGGGCCAGGTGGATGACATTCAGCTCTACGATCGCGCGCTCACTGCCCAAGAAATCCAGTCCATCTACAACGCCGCTTCGCCCACTGGCAACGTGCTAGACAATGACACCGACGTGGACCACGGCGATAGCATGTCGGTGATTGGTGTTGCGGCAGGCACGTCGGCCGAAGATGTTTCGGGCCAGGTCGGATCAGCTGTTGTCGGCACCTATGGCGCTCTGACCCTCGGTTCGGACGGCGCCTGGAGCTACGAACGCGACAACAATGATCCCGATACACAACAGCTCGGCCAAGGCCAAGCCGCCTCCGACGTATTCACCTACACGATGACGGATACCCACGACGCTACGGCCACCACTACCTTGACCATCACCACCCACGGCAGCAATGACCAGCCGACGCTGGCCATTGCCGAGACTTCGGGTGATGTGACCGAGGGCGACGGCACGGCGAGCCTGAGCGACAGCGGGATTTTGAGCTTTGCCGATCTCGATACCACCGACGTGGTGACGGTATCGGAGACCTACAACAACGACATTGCCTGGAGCGGGGGCACGCTGAGTGCGGCGCAGCAGGCGGCGGTGATTTCGGGATTTAGCGTGAACCAGGACAGCTGGGACTATGCCACCAATGCCAATCTCGATTTTCTCGGTGCGGGCGAGACCATCACCCTCTCCTACGACCTTGTGGCTACCGACGACAGCGGGGCGCCCAATGCCGTATCTGCTGCCAAGACGGTGACCATCACCATCCACGGCACCAATGACCAGCCGACCCTGGCCATTGCCGACACTTCGGGTGATGTGACCGAGGGCGACGGCACGGCGAGCCTGAGCGACAGCGGGATTTTGAGCTTTGCCGATCTCGATACCAACGACGCGGTGACGGTATCGGAGACCTCCAACGCCGACATCGTCTGGAGCGGCGGCACGCTGAGTGCGGCTCTGGCAGCGACGCTGGTTGCGGGCTTCAGCGTGGACCAGGACAGCTGGGACTATACCACCAACGCCAGCCTCGATTTTCTCGGTGCGGGCGAGACCATCACCTTCTCCTATAACGTAGTAGCCACCGACGACAGCGGTGCACCCAATGCCGTATCTGCTGTCAAGACGGTGACCATCACTATCAATGGCACCAATGACGGGCCGGTTGCCACGAGTGACATCGGGGTGGGCGATCCCCTGTCTCTACCGTCCAACCTCATTGCTCGATGGTCAGCTGATGGGACCACCGAAGATGTTGTGGGCGATAATGATGGCGTACTGCAAAATGGTGCCTCATTTGCGACCGGCAAGTTCGGGCTAGCATTTAGTTTTGACGGTGTTGATGACGTTTTCCAGGCACCAACCACAGGATTGCCAGTTGGAAACAGTGACAGAACGCTTTCACTTTGGGTGAACGCAGATGCGTTTGTGAACAGTGAGTCGCTTCTGGCAGGCTATGGAAACTTCGGTAGTGGTGGTCAAACCTACCAGCTGGGCACATCCGGCAACACGCTCTTCTTTTCGCAATGGGGCAGCGCGGTGTTCGGCCCGTCTCTGCAAACCGGACAATGGTATAATGTTGCTGTCACTAATGTCGGCGACTCGGTGACCTTGTATTTGGATGGAGTCGCCGTCGGCTCAGGTACGATGTCTATCAATACCCCTGCGGGTACGGAGTTTTTGGCTGGTGCCCGTCCATCGGTCAATGTCCCCGGCTTATTGCAGGGCCAGGTGGATGACATTCAGCTCTACGATCGCGCGCTCACTGCCCAAGAAATCCAGTCCATCTACAACGCCGCTTCGCCCACTGGCAACGTGCTAGACAATGACACCGACGTGGACCACGGCGATAGCATGTCGGTGATTGGTGTTGCGGCAGGCACGTCGGCCGAAGATGTTTCGGGCCAGGTCGGATCAGCTGTTGTCGGCACCTATGGCGCTCTGACCCTCGGTTCGGACGGCGCCTGGAGCTACGAACGCGACAACAATGATCCCGATACACAACAGCTCGGCCAAGGCCAAGCCGCCTCCGACGTATTCACCTACACGATGACGGATACCCACGACGCTACGGCCACCACTACCTTGACCATCACCACCCACGGCAGCACATCGTCTTCGTCCGGCACCTTGGCCTTTGCCAACTTAGCGGACACCGGTTCCTCCAATAGTAACGAGATCACCAGAGATGACAGCTTTGATCTGAGCGCCACTGGCAATGACGCAGGCACGGTAAGCTATGAAGTCTCGACTAATGGCGGCCCGACCTGGAGTCCGACCACGCGGAGCCAGACCAGCACCGCCGGCAACGCTACGACCTACACCGGCCCGATTAGCGCCGGCGCCGACAGCTTCGATTTTTCGGCCCTCACAGATGGTTCGGATACAATCACCGCTTTCTCACGCGGAATAGATTCGTTGAGAGTATCTGCGGCGGGGTTTGGCGGCGGATTGGTGGCGGGTGGCGCAGTCACTCTTGTCACCACAGCCGATGCGGCTTCTGCATTGAATGGCGGAAGAGATGGCTATTTCATTTTCGATGATGATGGAGCCGGCGCTGGAACACTTTACTTCGATGCGACTGGTGGGACAGGAGAGGACGCGATAGCCTTTGCTCAGTTCACGGGTCTTCCTTCTTTCCTCCCCTCAGACATAGGCTTATTCTAATCAAGCAACCAATAACCGCCGATGACAAAATACAACCTCAATACTAAGACGGCGGCAACCGGAGGTTCGAATAGTAGTGAGCTGACCACTCCATGGATATGGCGGATATTTCTGCCATGTATGCATCTACATTACACACTATAAGGTGTACTAGATGGCTGTTGATCAGATAGCGTCACACAAGAAACCGCGGCCGACTGCGACAGCTCCCTTTTCGCGGATGACCCGGTGGTGCATCAAAAGCATTGTTGAGATCGAACGCTCCGACCATACATCATGAAGAAGAATCCAGCGTTGTCCGCGAGATGACGCCGAGAGGTCTCGGCAAGAGCTTGTTCTACGGTCATGCAACGCAACTCAGACAAGTCGTGCCTCCGGAAGCCGGCGTGGTCTATCGTTTCGAAGTAGTAGGGAACGCCACCGATATTGGTGCAGCACGCTTCGCGCATCTCTCGAGCAATGCGGCGCATGGAGGCACCACGTTTCGGGAAATAGATGCTGGCCACCGCCCCTACTGGCACCTAATTCTAGATGAAAGTTAGGACAGAAAGGCCGCCCAATCCCGATGGCCCAATTCCAGATTGCTCATCTAGGGCCGACCCCGCATTGGCCTCGATTGCGGCGGCTGACAGGCGAACACATTGGCTCTTTGCCGGTGCTGCCGGAGGTACCGAATAGGGCAACTCGTACCTTAAAGTTTTGACTTAACCTCGGCCATGCGAACATGGCCAGCTTCCCGTTCACCAAGGAATTTTTCTATCTCGGCGAGCGCTGACTGCGCTGAGGGCCCTTGGCCAAGGAACGATGTGCCCTTATCGCGCGTCAGCATGTTCGGGTGCCATGAACATCAAGCGAACCTGGGGGCTTTCACTTGGGCTTGGTCCAGGCACTGCTCTCCGATCACTCCGCCAACGTTCCCTCGGGATAAGAAGCTGGCGTTGGGTGGTCCCGCGGGGGCTCTGTCGCCAAGTTGTACGTCACGTGCGCACTTCACAATGCACGCGGCCATAGCGCCAATGCCAAGCATGCACTAACATTCCAGCTTGCCCCTTTGGGGCTGGCCAGTGATCTGTTCAAAGGGAAGTACCCATGACCAATCATTGCTGTGGACCGGGCTATGCTTCTCCAGCCGAGGCGATGACGGCACCTCGCGAAAAGCTGCTCTATACGATTGCCATCTACACCGGCACGGGCATTCAGAAGCCGGACTATCTTTGCACCATTGATGTCGACCCGGAGAGTTCGACCTACAGCCAGGTGATTTCGCGTTTGCAAATGCCGGGTATTGGCGATGAGCTCCATCACTCGGGCTGGAATGCCTGTTCGTCGTGCCACGGCGATGCGAGCATGGAGCGGAAATATCTGATCGTGCCGGGTGTGCGCTCGTCAAATCTGCATATTGTCGATTGCGGTACCGATCCGCGCAGCCCGACACTGTTCAAGGTGATAGACGGCGCTGAAATCAAAGCCAGGACCAACCTGTCGGCGCCTCACACGGTGCATTGCCTCGGCTCGGACATCATCGTTTCCATGCTTGGTGACGCCCAGGGCAATGCCCCCGGCGGCTATTTGCAACTCAGCAAGGAGTTCGAGATTGTCGGCCGTTGGGAAAACTCCATGGGCAGTATCAAGTTTGGTTATGATTTCTGGTACCAGCCGCGACACAACGTAATGGTCAGCTCGGAATGGGCCGCGCCCAATACCTTCATGCCGGGCTTTGACCTGGAAGAGGTTGGTCATCTGAAATATGGCCGAGAGATCCATTTCTGGGATTTTGAAAAGAAGGAGCCAAAGCAAACATTCTATCTCGGTGAAGATGGCTTGATCCCACTGGAAGTGCGATTCCATCATAACCCCGACAGCAGTCACGGCTTTGTTGGCGCGGCCCTTTCTGCAAATATCATCCATTGGTGGAAGGACGCGGCGGGTGACTGGCAATGGGAAAAAATCGTCGATGTCGGCAATGAGCCGCATCCCGAATGGCCGATACCAATACCGGGCGTGATCTCGGTCATTCTGCTCAGCATGGACGATAGATACCTCTATCTGTGCAACTGGTTGCATGGCGACATTCGTCAGTACGACATCTCGGACCCTCACAACGCCAAGCTTACCGGACAAGTGTGGATGGGCGGACTTCTCGGCCGTGCCTCTGAGGTCAATGGCGTGAAAGTGACTGGCGGGCCGCAGATGATACAGCTCAGCCTCGACGGCAAGCGCCTTTATGTGACGACCTCACTCTTCTCGACGTGGGATAATCAGTTCTATCCGGAAATCCGCACCAATGGCGGATGCATGCTGATGGTCAATTGCGATACGGAAAACGGCGGCATGGAAATCGATCCGCTATTCGTTGTTGATTTTGGTAAGGAACCAAATGGACCAAGCCGCTGCCACGAAACCCGTTATCCCGGGGGTGATTGCACGAGTGACATCTGGGTATGACCTGCTTCACCATCATTCTCGCCAATCAAGGCGGTGCGGCCTTTGACGTCGATCACCGCAAGCCCCTCTTGCAAAGCTTGCGCGAGCAGGGTGTGGATCTGCCGTATGGGTGCAAGTATGGCGGCTGCATAACCTGTGCGGCCAAAATAATCAGCGGCAAAGTCGATCAAAAAGCGCAGCGGGCGCTGAACAACCGCCAGATCAACAATGGCTATATAATCCTGTGCGTCGCCCGCCCTATGAGCGACTGCACGCTGGAGGTCGGCGTTGAGAGCCACGACAAGCTCTATCGCAATCCCTTCCTTGACCCGCTGGCCGCTCATGAATTGAAAGCCGATATTGCGACCCCGTTGGAAGCAAAGAAATGACCCATATGAATCATGATGAGCCCTATTCGGAGGCTTATCTGCAAGACATTCTGAAATCGGTCAAAACCATCGCGATGGTTGGGGCCAGCCCCGACAAAACTAAATTTTCTTATGGGGTACTCAGGGTGCTGCACGAAATCGGCTACGACATGATCCCGGTCAACCCCAGTCCCGGTCTGGATGAGATTAGAGGGCTTAAGGTGTACGCGTCACTAGCGGCCATCGACCGGCCTGTGGATATGGTTGAGGTTTTTCGCCGCTCCGAAGATCTGTTGGAAGTTGCACAGGAGGCCATCGCAATCAATGCCAAGGTTCTGTGGGGTCAGATTGGGGTGCGCGATGACGCTGCCGCCCAGTTGGCGGAGGAAGCGGGCTTGAAAGTGGTGATGAACCGCTGTCCCAAGATTGAGTTGTTCCGCCCCTTCTGGAAGCCAAAGCTGCATTTGGGAATATGACTGCAGGGGCGCAGAATTCGGGGGTGTACGGCAACCAACCTGTTCCCTCTGGAGTCTCAGACGTTGATTCTGCTAGCAGAATGAATTTTGCCCGAGGTACGATGCCAGATGATCGCTGAGATCACGCGCATCGTCGCCAGCGCCGTCGATCAGAGCAGACTTGCGGCGGCGCAGAAACTGCGTCCCCATCAGGTACAGGCCCGGATATTCCGCTACACCGCCGTCGTGACGGACGTGGCCCTTGCGGTCGAGGACCGGCAGTTCCAGCCAGGAGTAGTCCGGCCGGTAGCCGGTGGCCCAGATGATCGTCCTGATAGCGCCTCCGGCAAGATCGAGGCCGAGCGGCGGGCTGTCCTCGACACGGGTCGGCGGCGGGCGATCCGGCGGCCCGACCGTAGCGTCCAGGCCGTTGGCGCGCGCCCATTCGTCGATGAGGTCGAGCAGTCGGGCCATCTTGAGATCGGAAAGCGCGCACATGTTGCGCAACGACCCCGCAAACTGGGCCTTGCCGTCTTCGGTGATGCCGGCAAGACGACCGATGAGCCTGACGCCGAGGTCGTCGAGCGCATTGAGGTCGAGGGTGGTGCGGTCGGGCGTGCCGGCAAGCTGTAGCGAAGGAACCCGTCGCGCCCGCCTGATGTCGTCCACCTCGTCGTAACGCTCGTCGAGCACGCCGGCGGCGTCCATCCACCATTCCAGGTCCTTGCCGCGATAGACGCGGGGCGCCCGAATGTGCTCGCCCACCGACAGGGTCACTTGACGCCCCGAACGCTGCAGCTCCTGTGCGATCTGGGTGCCGCTCGACGACGCGCCCACCACCATCACGCCGCCATCGGCGACCTGACCCGGATTGCGGTAGGACTGTGCCGTCAGCATGGCGACCGACGGCGGCACGTGGCTGGCGACGTCGGGCAGGCGCGCGATGTTGCACGCGCCCGACGCCAGCACGACGATCCGACACCGCCACTCGCCGCGGTCCGTGCGCACAAGATACCCCGCCCCGTCGCTGCGAACCGAGGTCACGGTCGTGTGGGTTCTGACCGGAGCCGAGATCGCGTTGGCATAGTTCCCGAGGAAGTCGATCACCTCAGGCATCGTCCGGTAGCCGTCGGGATCGTCGCCGTCGTAGCGGAAGCCCGGCAGCCGGCTCTGCCAGTTCGGGGTGAGCAGCCGCAGTGAATCCCATCGCTCGGTGCGCCAGGTATGGGCGATCTCGCCGCGCTCCAGCAGCACATGATCGATAGAGCGCTCCGCGAGGCAGCGGCTCATCGCGAGCCCCGCGTGCCCCGCGCCGACGATCACTGTGGTGACGGAACTAATCGCACCCTCTCATCAGGAGAGTCTACGGTTCGAAGCGCCTTTCAATTCACCACGACCGTGACGTTCGTCGGATTGGTAACAATGTCATAGACCGCCGACCGCTTCTGCGACTGAGCGACGATAGCCTCGATGTCCTCGCGCTTGGCGTCGGCGTCGATGTTGTATTTCACCGTGATGCCGCTGAAGCCGTTGCGCACGTCGCTGTCGATGCCGAGTATTCCGGCGAGATCCATGTCGCCTTCGATGGTCGCCTTCACCGACTTCAACTGGATATTCCGGTTCTGGGCAACCGCGGCGATGCCGGCGGTCAGGCAACTCGCCAGTCCGACCAGCACGTATTCGACGGGTGTGGCGCCCTTGTCCTGGGAAGCGAAGACCTCCGGATGGTCTGCGTCGAATGTGAAGGTGGTCTTGCGATGCTGATCCTCGCCGAGACCGTAGAAGCTCTCGACCGACGAGTGGCTGTGGGTGCCATCCTTCCATTCGCAGGCCGCGCGCCACTTGAACTGCGCCGCCTCCGGGGCGTTGGTAAGTGCTTCGCGTGCGCCGAGCAGCGCCTCTACGTTAACGCCGTTGTTTGCCTGTACTTCGGAAGCCATAATTATTATCCTCCCTACCTTGCACTGGCTCAAAAACCTGACCGATCTCACTGACCTCCCGATCAGATTTCACCATGGCGCGGCATGCTATGGGTAGCGAAGCGTTTCTTCAAGTTGTTTCCGCTGCGGCATGTTCGCCCTCCGAGTTGCGCCTTTGCAGGCTCTGGCGCGACCACGACCTTCAGCGTGGTCAATTGCAGTGTCTGCTTCCGGGCGGAGGCAAAGTTCGCCTCTATGGCCGACATGAGGCGCAGAGCTGTCCTTCGAGTCGTGAAGGCGCACGTCGGCTCCGTCTTCGCAGCACCGAGCCAGATGGGCGGCCTTCCGTCACCGCGTCATCATCGAGCAGACTTCAATGATATTTTTCCACAAGGGGGTTTGCGGCGGCCTGTGTTGCGCCGATATTCGGCATTCCAGTCAATGCCTGGGACCGGGTTATCCGCCGGCAGCGTGCGAGCGAACGCTTGCGGGCATGATTGTAGACGGCGCGTAGCGTCCGCGTGCAGAATTGGCGATGTAGGCGCCGTTCTCCTTGGTGAGTTTCTCGTGTCGCACCGTCACTAGGGAAGGTGACCGCTGACGGAACCTTGCCGTCGCAAAGGAGTTGTGCCCCGGTCGAGCAGGGTCTCCCCACTCATGGCTTAGCATCATCAATCAGGGCAGATGTCGGCCGCGAACGCTGTTCGGCGAATGGTTGCGTCCGATGAGACCCGCCGCTACCTGCACCAGGTGTTGGATTTGAAGGTCGATGCGGACCTGCCTAGCCATTGGGGCACACTCCTTGCTGCGCTTGATCAGAAAGGACGACAAGAACCGTCCGAAACCCCCTGATTGAAGCTCGAATGTGGGCTATCAACTTTGGTAGGTTCGGTAGGGTCTCAGATCGAGTTTCTGCTATGGCTGGAAAGCAAATCGTGCACGATGTCACCAACTGCGGCCTAATGGGTTCTCTTCATCGGGGCGCCTGTCCAGAGGGAGGAGCGCTAGGATGAGCACCGACCGGGACACTGTGCGGACCTATGATGCGGTCGCGGCGGAGTACGCTGCCGAGGCCGCGGCGGTGCCCAAATGGGTCGCGTCAGAGATCGATGCGTTCGTGACCGATTTGGGCGGCTCCGGCAGGGTGCTGGAGATCGGAAGCGGTGGCGGGCGAGATGCACTCGAGCTTGAGAAGCGGGGAATTAGCGTCCGGCGCACCGACATTGCGAAAGGTTTCGTCGAACTGCTTCGCGAGGCTGGCTTCGAGGCCGACCTGTTGGACCCGCTGACCGAAGACCTGGCCGACCCGCAGCGTCCCGGCACGCCATACGACGGGATATGGGCCTGTGCCTGCCTGATTCACGTCGCGCGCGAGGATTTCGGCACGGTGCTTGGACGGCTTGCCGAGGCGACGCGAACCGGTGGTCGACTACACGCCTCGGTGAGAGACGGCGATGGCGAGGATGTGTCCAGACATGGCGGCGATGCCGCGCCTCGGCGTTATGCCGAGACCTACTGGCGCGAGCCTGCCCTGCGGTCCGCACTCACGGACGCCGGCTGGATCGTCAGCGAGATACGTCGATGCATGGGAAAGCCCGACGATTGGTGGCTGAGCGTTCGCGCGAGTCGGGCATGACGCGCACAGAGCTCTGGGCTCGGATGGAGGCGGTGTATCACGTCCGCATGTGGCGCCAAGGGGGGTTAGCTCGAACTTCCGGTTTGTGTCGAGAGCCGAAATCAAACTGAGACACTGCCGTACATTCCGAACCTTGATTTCTTCGTCTGGTGACCCATAAGATGGCCGCTTGGGTTTCTCCGCGATGGGGGTGGGCGATAAAATCTCAAGCGGTTCATAAGCCGGTGGGCACAGCGGCGGAATTGGTCGAGGCGGTGATCCGTCCCTTCCCGATTGGCAGCATCGTCTCAGTCCGAGACACCGTTGCCGCAGTTCGCAAAGTTGACCCAGATTTAGAAGTGACCGACTGCGAATTGGTCGAGACCATCATGGACTTGGCCACCCTTCATGGTCGGTTCGTGCTGTTCGACCTCCGAGAGCCCTGATGGGCCTCCATTGGTTCACCCCTCCGGTCTCGGTAAGAACCGGTAAGCCGGGCATCACGTACAACTGCAACAATGTCGAGGGTGCAGCTCGGGAACTCATGGGGTGGAGCAATCGTGGCCCGAAATGGGATCTTGCCGTGCGCGCCTGCATGTCCTGTTTAGCTGGCGATATGACGCCCGAGGATGTCCGTAAAGCGTTTATTGCCGCTGCTGAGGAGGCGGGTAAGCTGCTAGCCAGCGGCTGAATCTCTGGCCTACTCAGTACAGTGTCATGCTCCACCCGCAGGTCGCACAAGCTGATCCCCTCCTGGACTTCACTCGACCTGTGGGCTTGGCCGGATAACGCGGCCGACACCCGGATCAGAGGTCGAGGACTTCTATCCCCGTGGGCCCGTGCAGATCTGCGAGGGCGTAGACCACGCGATCACCAACTCTCGACAGGCAGGTCGAGTGCCGTATGTGCGATGCTTGTCAACCGTTCTGGGGCAAAAGATTGGCGACCTCCTTCGTCTTGAGCCGACGGAGGGAAGGTGTCTGACGGTGACATGGTTGGTTCGCACCAGATGCAGGTGCGCCGAGGAGAGGCTTACAGGAAATGCGGCAAGCCTCCATATCCCGCTGGTTGTTACGAGCAGGCGGTTTCCTTCATTTGCGTCAGATGCTCCACGCAGATCAGTTCGGCGCACGTGTGAAGTTCCGCAGTCCGGTCGGCCAGCCAGACAAGTGCCTCCTCGCTTATCTCATAATGCTTGGAATAGCGGGCCTTCACATAGGCTTCGTTCAGCGTGTTTAACCAGGCGCGATGACGCTGCTGCTCACGCGGCCAAGCTCCAGACAACCGCCGATCATGGTCCTCGGCCAAGGCCCTGAGAAAACTCAGCTTGTGCGACGGTGGGCTGTAGTTGGTGAGCACCAGCAGCAGTGTCGAATAGGTGTGCTCGATGGGCTGATGGAGAAGGAAAGCACTTTCCTTAAGCATACCACCCGACAAAGCTATGGCTGACAATCGATGGAAGTTCGCCGACATGGGCATGCGATTATGAAAATGCTCCAGCGCGAGTTTGAGCGCATCCGCGGGACTCTGGGGCTTCGGCTCGGCCAGCGGCTCGTCGTCGAGTTCGTAGAGGACAATGCCCTCACGGCGGATGTCGGTGAAAAAGTACTGTCCCTGCCGCAGTGCCGTGTTCACGAAGCGGCGGCTGTGTACGATGAAGCGTAGGCGTCTTGATGGCGCGATCGCGCTCCAGCCGGTCCTTCGCCTTGTACCAGTAGGCGAAATCGGAAAGCTTGTTGTTGTTGACGATCACCAGCAGATCGAAATCGCTGCGATAGCCCTTCATCGTCAGCGGCTCGTCGACCCAGTCGCCGCGGGCGTACGAGCCGAACAAGATGATTTTCAGGATACGGCCGTTCTTCTTCCACTCCGCGCTGCTTTCGGCTAGCGCGTCCTCGAATTCGGCATGCAGGATTTCGACCACACGGGCCAGTTCCTCCTGCTTGTGCTCCGGCAAATGATCGATGCTGGTTTTCATCCTGGTCGGTTCAACGGTCGGTGAATGCAACTGGGGGTCGAAGTGCTGGTTATAGCAGGCTCGACCTAGGCGAAAGTCCGCTGGTGCCTGCCTTGGCCGGCGGGGTCTTGTGATGATCGAACTGAGTGAGACGCTCACTTGTGTTTGGCCTTTGCGACTAATTTTCCTGCACCTCAACCCGCTCATGCGGTGGGTGAGGAAGCGTCGATTGCCAGCTCACCGGGCGTAAGCCGTGCCGGCCGTCCTTGTCGGGGGCTGCAGAATGGCCACGGCAGTACCGACGCAGCGTTAAAATTCCGAAGGATCGGGCGGCAGCCACGCTCCACTTGCCAAGACGCGAGCCCGAGCCTTCGGGCGGGAACATTGGTTGCCGGATTACGTTTTTAGTTCATGAGACGGAATGGGCGCGGTGATGAACGCGTTGGTGAAAGAAATCCTGAGCGGCGTGGCTGAAATGCTACCGACTCTGGTCCAAAGGGAGAGAGGCCCGCGTGAGCAACTGCCCGTCGACGCGCCGAACTTTCCCAATGATCTGGAGCCGGTAATCCGGGCCGAGCCGCCCGTCACATCCCACCCTCAAGACCGCGACGACCAGCAGGACCAGCAGAAACCTAAACCCTTAGCGGCGAGGCACTGAGCGCAAGGCCGCTCGGCAATCGGGCGTTCCTCACCAGCGATTGCCGCTCGACCGCTAACTAAGATCGGTCCCGCAAAAGCTGGTGCGCGCTCGCAGATGGAAACCATACTGCCATTGCTCCATTGTTTTTCGCGGCGGCTGAAACGCAGCTTGGCGAAAGCTTAGTTGCTGGCGGCAGGACCTGGCCCCCATTTCCCTCCCCTGCCACGCGCCCTCCTTTCTGGCAGCGCCCAGCAATCAACAGCACCTTTCTGATTTTCTCGCAGTCATGTTGGCACTCTGAGAACCGCCGAGGCGCCGAGTGAAATGTTTCGAGGAATGAGTTTGCTTGATGGGTGCCGCGCTACGAGGTCGATCCGGAGTCCTGTCCTGGTGTGGGCAGCCGATCCCGAATGGCTTCCTCCGCCTCGATGGCTGTCGATCTCGCAACCTTTTCCGCCTTGCCAGCCAACGTTTGTGAGCCCGAGTCAGAACTCTGCCGGTCGGCCTCTTCCTTCCCTGCCACGTAAGCCTCGGATGCAACCTCCTTGGCTGTTTCGAGTCCCTGCTCGAGAACCTGTCTGGCGCTGTTACGAAGTTCTTTGTTGTACGCGCCGACCTGCTCATCTTCCGTCTGCGTATGCGGCAGCATCGCGCCGATGACAGTTCCCAAAACGAGACCGACAGCAGCCACCGCCAGCGGTTCACTTTCCAGAAGGTCCTGGGCCGACCGGCTTGCCTGCGCTGCGCCTGAACCCAACAGTCCAGCGGTGCCAGTCAGCGTGCTCTTGGCGCTGCTTGCGGCACTTGCCGCCGTGTCGGTGACACCAGCCACGGCCGAAGCCATCGAATCCGCGGCATCGGAAAGCTTGTCACCCAGCCGGGAGCTTGCCTCGCCAACACCGGAGCCACCACTTTGCGACTGGTTGTAGCCGGAGAAGTCAGTCACGCCTCCATCCCCAGCGTCGTCAGTCCTGGTGGAACTGCTGAGGCCTTCGGCTGACGTGCCCTTGCCAAGCATCAGCCAGGCTAGCCCCGCGCCGACCATGGTCAATGGCAGGGGGTTGTCACGCACCTGCGTCCTTAAATTGTTCATCATCGATGAAAGATCGCCGCCGGCGAACATTCCGGTGAATTCGTCAAACAACTGGCCAGGAGTCATCTTGCTGCGGATCGAGTCCGCGGTGCTTGTCAGCTTCGCGCGTGCGATCTCGGCATCACGCTCGAGTTCGGCTGCGGATTTGTCGTTCATCTCAGCTGTTCCTTGATTACGCGCGCATCACGTTTGAGCTGGTCCTGTGTGCGCTCGGGCGTCAACTCGGAGGCATTCATGCTCGCTTTGCCGGTGCGCAAGAGAATGACGCCAAGACCGGCGACGACCACGCCGACCAGCAGCGAGGACCATCCTGGTCCAAGGCCGGCGCTCGCCAACGCAATCACCAGCGCCTGCAGCAGAACCACTAAGGCGGCGATAAGACATATGGCACCCCCCAGAACCTCGACTGCACCTGCGCCGGCATTGCTTGCCTTTTCGGCTAACTCGGCGCGCAACAGCCGCCCCTCCGTCTGAAGAAGGGTTGTCACCTGCTGCGCGAGATCGCTTACCAGCATCGCGAGACTGCGATTGTCGGCGGGGCTGCGGTCATTAGTGTTGCTCATGGGTTTCCTCCAGCGCTCGTATCCGTCGTGCCGCGTGAGGAGCCGCCAGATTGCCCCATGCCGCGGCGCGCGGACTCGCCCGATGGCGCAACGCTCTCGGTCATGGCGGGCGATTTGGCACCGGCTGTTGCTGCAGGTTTATCCGGGGATGTCGAACCGGATGGTGGCGAACTCTTCAGGAAACGCGCCAGCGCCAGACCGGCCAGAACCGAACTCGCAAACAACACACCCGAATTGTTGCGGCCAAAGGATCGGACCTCGCCGAGCACGTCCTGGAAAGGTTTGTCTTTCAGCGAGGAAGACAGGCGCTCCAGCCCGCCGGCGGCATCAAGGGCAAGCTTGGACGCGGTCCGCTGTTCGTTGTTGGCCAGATGCTCGCTCGCCGCCCGCATCGCTCCGCTGATCGCCTTCAGATTGGCGCTGATGTCGCGCTGGGCTCCCTGCGCTTTGTCGAACAATACCTGCTTGGTTTCGGCCGCGTAGTCTCCGGCCTTGCGGGTCAGGTCATCGCCAGCATCGTGAAGCGCCTCCCTGGCACTTCGCATCTCCTGGTCCAGCCTGTCGGCCACTTCGCTACGGGCTGTCTCGAAATCGGCCGCGTTTCGGCCCTGATCGCCTTCGCGTTGCATGACCCCTCCTAGTGGAAGCCGAGGAAGGAGAGGATCGCAAGCACGATGACAATCAAGCCGACGAGATAAATGACACTGTTCATGGCACATCTCCTCGATTGGCAAATCAACATTAGCGGGAGCATCATGTTCCATCGCACCGGCACTTTTTTTCGCGCTACGCCGCACAGCTTGCGCCGTCCAGCAGCGCCGAAACACCGCGGTTACAGCGTGCCGGCCAAAGGGTGCTTGCCTAAGCTCTGACCAGCCCGGGAATATCTTAGATTTTTTCGGAGGTCCGGAACATCGACCAACTCTTCCGGTTGGGCTGTCAGCTGGCCCATTGGATCATCTGAACGGCGCTGGCTCGCTTTCGGAGAAAACGCTCAGTCCCTATTTGGCGGATCCGGCAACAGAGGAGGGAGCGATGCGGGCGTTGGTTTGGCACGGCAAGGAAGACATACGTTGCGATGAAGTTTCCGATCCGGAAATCGAGGCGGAACGCGACGCCATCATCAAGGTGACGAGTTGCGCGATCTGCGGCTCCGATCTCCACCTCTACCACAACTTCGTTCCAGCCATGCTGCCAGGCGACATCATGGGCCATGAGATGATGGGGGAAGTCGTCGAGGTGGGCTCAGGCGTCGGCAGTGCCCTCAGGAAGGGCGACCGCATCGTAGTACCCTTCACCATTATTTGCGGTCAGTGCGACCAGTGCAAGCGGCAGAACTTTTCTGTCTGCGAACGCTCAAACCGCAACAAGAACATGGCCGATAAGGTGTTTGGGCATGCCACGGCGGGCCTGTTCGGATATACCCATCTGACCGGCGGCTACCCCGGCGGACAGGCCGAATATATGCGGGTCCCGTTTGCCGACAGCACGCATATCAAGGTGCCGGACAGCCTGACCGACGAGCAGGCGCTGTTCCTCGGCGACATCTTTCCCACAGGCTGGCAGGCGGCGGTCCAGTGCGACATCGCACCTTCCGACACGGTGGCGGTTTGGGGCTGCGGTCCGGTCGGACAGATGGCCATACGCAGCGCCGTGCTGCTCGGGGCGAAGCAGGTGATGGCGATAGACTGCCTGCCGGAGCGGCTGTCCATGGCCGAAGCCGGTGGCGCAATACCAATCAACTTCCGCGAGGACAGCGTCGTTGAGCGACTGAACGACCTTACCGACGGCAAAGGCCCCGAAAAATGCATCGACTGCGTTGGGATGGAAAGCCATGTCTCGCTGGCTATGCCGGACACCGTCTATGACCGCGCAAAGCAGGTGATGCTGATGGAAAACGACCGGCCAAACGTGCTGCGTGAGATGATCTATGTCTGCCGGCCTGCCGGCGTGATCTCGATCCCCGGCGTCTATAGCGGGTTGGTCGACAAGGTTCCGATGGGACAGGCAATGAACAAGGGCCTGACTTTCCGCATGGGACAGACCCATGTGAATCGCTGGACCGATGATCTGTTGCGTCGCATCGGGGAGGGTCAGATCGACCCGTCTTTCGTCATCACCCATACCGTCGGGCTCAAGCAAGGACCCGAAATGTACAAAGTGTTCCGCGACAAGCAGGACAGCTGCATCAAAGTGGTGTTGAAGCCCTAGGAAGAGGTCATGAACGTGCTTGCGAAAATAACCGCCATCACCAGATCGCCAGGCGATCCCAAAATCCTGAAAACCGGTCCGAGTTCGCTCGGAGCGACCGACAAACTCGCGCGCAAGCTCGGCTGGTTCAGCATAGCGCTGGGCGTTGTCGAGCTGGTGGGGGCTGAACGCATTGCCGGCGCGCTTGGCTTGCGCGGCAAGGCAAATCTGATCCGCGCTTACGGGGCGCGTGAAATCGGCAGCGGCATTCTCTCGCTTTCGGTCGACAAGCGGACCGGGCTGTGGAGCCGCGTGGCCGGCGATGGGTTGGACATGGCCACGCTGCTGGCGGCGTTTCGTCGTGACAATCCCAGGCGCGACAATGTCGGGCTTGCACTTGCCCTCGTGGCCGGCGTGGCGTTGCTCGACATCCTCGGCGCTCAACGCCTGACCACCCGGCACGCACGCGGACAGGCCCGACCGCGCGACTATGGCGACCGCAGCGGCTTTCCCCGCGGTGTGGCGGCGTCGCGAGGGTTGGCCAGCCCGGATCGCACTCAAGCCGGCGGTGACTGACCCATCGGCCGCACGCGCCTTGGCCCCGCGCGAGGCGTTCAGGGTCGCGAGCTTGCCGATCATGGCGAGAGCCGCCTCAGGAGCGCTTTGACGAACCATGTTGCCCTGGTCCGCACCGATAGCGGTGGAACCGGCGCCCTCGGCATGACCCAACTGGGCATCGCGCTCGAGTGAAATGTCCCCGGAACAAACGCACGGTCTCGTAGTTCGAGGCAGGCAGCGGTCCTCCACAGCTGCACCATCGGAAGAGCGATGGCCCGCGCCGGCTCACCTCCCTACGGCGCGGGCACTGATGGCTCTCGAGGTTCCGGACCTCCGCTGCCGCGGCTATTGTTCGGCTGACGCCTTGGCGATGCTGGGCTAGACATCGTTCTTGGGGAACGTTGACTGCTAAGGTTGCTTGGCAGCCTTGAGTGACTCGGCCTAGGGGAACAACATGGCACGCTGGTAGTTCAGTCAGTCAGCAGGCGACAGAGATCCAATGGGCAAGAAGGCCAAGCAACACAGGCAGTTTCTGGCAGCTCGCGAGCGTGCGATCGAGGCCGCCTATTTTGCGCGCAAGTGCGGCCTCACCAAAGAGGAAGCGCTCAAGATCCTCAAGGAGGCGGCGCATCAGGATGGTTGGCGAAGTCAGGCGGCCATCTAGCGATCGGATGTAAAGGCGACCGTCACCATTGCTGATCACAACCGGTTGCCGAGGATGATCTTCTTTACCGCCGACACCCATTTCAGCGATCCGCGCATTCTGCGCCTCGACCGGCGCCCTTTCAGTTCGTTGAAGGAGCACGATGTGACGCTGGCTGCGCGTTGGAACGAGACTGTTGCTCCTGATGACGAGGTCTGGCACCTCGGCGATTTTGCCAAGGGTCCGGCCTCGACCGTATCTACGCTGCTGTCCTGCCTCAACGGGCGCAAGCACCTGATTATCGGCAACAACGATGGTGCAGCCACGATCGAAGCGTCAGCTTGGACAAGTGTGAACCACTACAAGGAGCTTGCGCTGGACGGCAGTTTTTTGGTGCTTTGCCACTATCCTTTTCGCACCTGGAACCAGATCGGCAAAAAATCGATCAATCTGCACGGCCATTCCCATGGCCGACTGAACCCGATACCGCGCCAGTATGATGTCGGCGTCGACAGTTGGGATTTTCGTCCGGTTACCCTTGCTGCCATTCAGGTCAGACGCCGCCGACGTTAGCGAGAGCGCGGCAGAATTTTGCGCGGGGCAGCGTCTTGAGCTTGGTGGAGGGCAAGCGGAGAACCGATGGTTGGCACTCCTGTCACGGCGACTTAACTTAGGTCGCAAAGGAGAACCAGCTCATACGCTACGTGGACAAAGCAGTGGGCCGGGTGCTCGCCACACGGCTTTTGCAATATGCGGAGATCCCGCCATTCACGATATGCTGTCCTTCCTCATCATTCTGCACCAGCTATGACTCGCGCCCGCTGATGACATGGGCGGATTGGCGACCTCGCTGCAACGTGGCCCAACTCCTTCCCGTGGCCGGGCAGGATCAAGCCAACCAGCACGAATTCCGGAAAGCATTGCCGGTCGGCGAAAATGTCTTGCGGAGCTGTTCGGGCGCGCGGCACGGAGGATCGCAATGAGGCAAAGCGAGGGACCGGAAAGCCTATCGCACCGATAGCCGGTGGCTGAGCGCCGCCCCTACGGCCGGATGCCGCCGCCTTTCTTGTCAGGATCCTGAGTATGGTGACTGTCGCGCTCGCCTCCTCCGCCGGAGATCCTGGTTTGTCTACTCCGATCGTGATCGGCGGGCGGTTTTTCCACCGCCTGCGGCTTCTTGGCGTTTTCATGCGACGCGCCAGGACCGCCGTGGCGTATGCTGGCCGGGGTCTTCTTGGACGTGGACATGGCCTACCGATCTTGCTGATGTCCCTGGTGGGTGGTGTTGACCTTGGTGTTGCCTTGCTGGCCTCGCTTGTCAGGATCTCCCGCAGCAGACCCGCCACGCCGAGCCTGGTCGACGGGCACCGGCTTCTTGTCGCCGCTGCCTTTGGGGCTGAGGTTCTCGGCCGGAACGGGAGGAGGCTTTGTACTCATGGGTTTCTCCTTGACACCCGAACTGGCGCGTCGCGGGAAGGTTCCGCCGAAGGGGTCCGATGCACTTGCGCCTTTGGCTGCCCCGGAATGCCGACGATGCGTTCGCCAGCACTCCACCCGGTCTTAAGCGGCCGACCACTCTATTGGTGGGCGCGCAATCATGAGCCAGAAGATGGCGAGCACGGCGGCAAAAGCTGGGAAGCCGAACACGAACCAAAGTCTGAACAATTGATAGTAGCGCTCAGGTAGGGGCTGGTTGGACGCGGCCGCCTGCGTGGAAAGATCGCGCATTTGCATTTGCATCCACACGACGGGGAGCCAGAATAGGCCGGTGACGACATAGAGCAGTATCGACACAACGATCCATCCTTCGGCCAGCGAATAGCCCGCCTGCCAGGCCAGGGCGAGCCCGGTCAAAGGTTGCGCGACCACGGCAGTGGCCGTAAACAGGAAGTCGGCGACGACGACGATCCGGGCGACCGCCGCGATCGTCGCCGCGTTTCCGGTTCGGTGGGCCAGGAGCATGAAAAAGGCAATGCCGGCGCCGGTCCCCAGCAGCACCGCCGCACCAATGAGATGCAAGTATTTGAGCACGAAATAAGCCATCAGCGTTCTTCCAGGATCGCCAGCCCCACAAAGTGCAGAACCAAGATCGGCAGGATTTTCATCAGAGGGCCGAGTGGCTCGTTCCAGAGCTCCGGGCGCAGGAGGCTGCCCGCCAGCGCATAGAAAAGCGACAAGGCGATAGCACCGAACAGGCCAAGTCGGCTGGTCGGGCGCCAGGCGATTAACCCACCCACGATCATGTCGGCCAGCGCGCCAGCGACGACGGCCGGCTTGGCCAAAGCGCCGACCGCAGTGTCGACCAGCAGCTCAACGCCGCTGCGCCAGCCGGTGGTGAGGGAAATAATGCCGGTCATGATCCAGAAGAAGGGCAGCACGGCAAAGATCGCCGCCTTTACGAAGTAGAGCCCTGCAAACCATCGCTCCTGTACCGTGGCGGGATTTAGCCTCAGTGCGGATGCCAGACTTGACGGCTGAATTCCGGTTATCGCTGTCCAGGGCTGGGGATCACCAACGGCGCCCCTGGCGATCTCCTTCGCAGCATTGCTTCGCATTGGCGGGCGCCATCCCAGCAGAGCCGCCCAGTCGCCAATCCGGTATAGGGTGGCTCCGACCGCTTTGGGCAGGATGAACTCTCGAGCCCGGCTCCACCCCAACCAATGGCGGTAGAGTCCAACCACGGTGTTCATGGGCAGCGCCTCAGGTCCCGCGAGTTCCAGAATGAGGCGCGATGGGCTGTCGGGTCTGAGAAAGAAACCAACCGTGGAGATCACGTCGTCGAGCTGCACGACCTGGAGGGGGCCGGTGCCGGTCATGACAGGCAATACAGGCAAAGCGGCGAGACCGCGAAACAGCGCGCTTGCGCCGAAGGCCGGCTGTCCCAAGACAACCGAAGGGCGCAGGATGACCCAGTCAAGGTCGCGCGCCATCAACCCCACGTCTCCGGCCAGTTTGCTGGCGGAGAAGTCGGACGGCTGCTGGCGATCGACGCCGATGGCCGAGAAATGGATGACCTTTCGCACTCCGGCCTGCTCGCAAGCGGCAAACAGGGCCGAAGCGCCGGTTGCATGCACGTCGCGCGTATTCTCGCGAACACTGTCCTGCAGGACGCCGGCACAGTTCACGACCGCGTCCACGCCGATCAGGTGGGGGGTCCAGTCCTGCGGCCGCAGGGCTTTCGCCATGTCCAGCAGGACAGGCGGGCCCTCTGGGACAGGGGCAAAGCCGGCCCGATGGAGCACACGAACGAGTTCATATCTCTCGGCCGCAAGACGCGCGCAAAGCGCAGCTCCAATCAGACCCGAGGCGCCGGTGACGAGGACTTTCATTCGCTGTTTCCGGCATTCGGCGGCGCTCGCGTCTGAAGCGATCTGGTCGCTGGACCCGAAAGCACTTCACCGGCTTCGTCAAAGCGGGATCCATGGCATGAGCAGTCCCAGGTTCGATCGATCGGGTTCCATCCGACCACGCAGCCAAGATGGGTACAAATCGCCGAGCGTGCGGTGACAGCACCATCGTGTGCTCTGCTGATTGCGAGCTGCTCTCCATTGTGTTGGATCACCCCGCCCTCTCCCGGGGCAATGTCGTCGATAGCGACAGCTCGTGAGCCCAGGATGCGCTCGCTTGCCAGACGGGCCGCCGTCTGGACGTTCTCGGATAGGAAGGTCGGCCCGCCGGCGAGCGGCTTGATGCGGGTCGCCTCGAAGATTTCGGCCGCCGGATGGGATTCCCCAAGGACGGTCGAGGCCAGGATTTCGGCTGCGACGGTGCCTTGCGTGATGCCCCATGCGTCGAAACCGGTGGCAACGAGAAGGCTTGGTCTGGAAGAGCTCGCAGGGCCGACAAAGGCCATCCCGTCCATGGACCGGAAATCTTCATTTATCCAAAGGTGCGACGGCTGGTGGATGCCGAATGTTCGCTCAAGGAAGGCCAGCATGTCGGTGACGGCCTCATCCGCGGCCTTGCGATCGCCAGTCTTGAATTCGCCGCCGGCCGCCACGAGAAAACGGTTGCCGTCCTTGCTCGCCGTCCGGAATGAATGAGAAGGCTCGCCTGCGCTGATGAACATGCCGTCGATCGTTGCATGTTGCGGCAGTGATGCTGCCGCGACGGGATGTGCGAAGGGAAAGGCCTTGGCAAAAAACAGTCCGTCCCCGACGATAGGCATCTGCGTGGCGACAATGACTTTGCCGGCGGTGACAACGCCGCCGTCCAGCCTCAACTGGTAGGGCCCCTCGCCTGCGATCTCTAGAACGCGGCTGCTTTCAAAGAGGGAAACGTTGCCGTCGCTCGCGAGGCGAGCCAGCCCGCAAAGATAAAGGTAGGGATCGAACTGATACTGGCCGGCAAAGCGGAGTGCTCCGGTGGTCGCCACGGGCAGGTCCACAGCGGATAGAAATTCCGCTGGCAACCCAAGAGAAGCGGCGGCATCGGCCTCATGGCGTAGTTTCTCTGCCTGCTGTTCGTCTTCGCCGTAGATGAAGGCAGCTTTGGTTTCCAGGCGTGCCTTATGTGCCATGCCTGAGCAAAGTGCAGCAATCTCCTGTTTGGCCTTTTCATTCGCGTCGGCGTAAAGTTTCGCACCGTCCTTGCCGAAATGACGAATGAGCGAAGCGTATTTCAGGCCATGCTGAGATGTGACCTTGGCTGTGGAGCGGCCGGTGGCCTGATGTCCGATCTGACGTGCTTCAAGCACCGCCACCTTCAGACCTGAGTGACGCAGGACACAAGCTGCATGCAGCCCCACAATGCCTGCACCGACGATCGCGACGTCAAAGTCGTGCTTGCCCTGGAGGGCGCCAAACGAGACTTCAGGCGCACGGTCGAGCCACAACGGGATTGGCTTCATCGTTGCGGCCCTCGCTCCTGCCGTTCCAAGCCTGATGGTTGGGTGCCCGGGGGCCTGCCGAATGCTTCGAACTCCGTCGCCTCCAATTCGCTGAGAGATTTTGCGAGCGCCGCGCCCCAAACTATGTGCACAGCCAACATCAACAGATTTCGCTGTGCTGGGTGGCGCCATGCGGGAGCAAGAATGCGCGCTGCGGGGATCCAACCGAGGTAACTCGCCGCCCACACTCCAAGGCCGTAGAGCGTGCCGCTGCCGCGGCGCCGCGGCAAGAGTCCGAAAATAGCACCTGTCACGGCTCCGAAGCCAAAATGCGCCAGCAGTGCAGTCGTTCGGGCATGCCGTTCATCACCTGCGATGCCCACGCGCTCGACGATCTCCCGCGGCGGCAACGGATATCGACGCCGGTCATTGAGCAAAGGGTGGAGCCGCTGCATGGCGCTGGTCATGGCCATTGTTGCCGCAAGGCCTGCCAGAGCACCCAACACCATCTGCCGCACAGCACCCTCCTTGAAGCGATGCTGCTAAACGGGACCGAGGATCGATCGTTCCCTGCGGCTGTTCTCTCGAACTGACGCAACACACTCACCCATGACGGTTGGGCAAGGCCTGGGAACTTGGCACGGCAGGCATGGCAACACCGACGGCGGATGATTGCGCGTTGCCGCGGGCTCTGTTTCGCGAACCTTCGTCGGAGGGAACTTGAGCTCGGTCAAGTTAGGGGCCGACTTTGCAAACGGGCAGAAAGCCCACTGCCACCGAACCGGGTGATCACGTCACCTGCATTTAGCCCGGCCTTATCTGCCGGGCCGTCAACTTCCGATCAGAAGCTGCCATTCCCATGCTCCAATTTCTGAGCCTCTTTCCCGCTTTTTCTATTGCCTCGGCGGAACCAGATAGGCCGGGGCGCGTCATTGGATCAGGCTTGGTGAATCCGGGAGTGACATGATGATCAGGCTCCTTGTCGTTGTCGCAGCGGCACTTGTGCTCGTGTGCGGTCGGACGGAAGCAGCCAAGCTGGATATGGCCGCAGTCAATCAGGCTCAATTTGCTCCGGGCGAGCCGAAGGCCGTCGATGCGGCGATTCTCAAAGCGCAGATCCTTTTGGATCGCGCCCGTTTTTCGCCGGGCCTGATCGAGGGCCGGCCTTCAGAAAACTTCACCAAAGCCGTTATGGCGTTTCAGGCCGCGCACGGAATTCCGTCCAATGGCAACCTTTCGCGGGAGACCTGGGATAAGCTGATGGCAACGTCCGCAAGCCCGGTGCTGGTCACCTATGAGCTGACGCGCAAGGACTTGCATGGCCCCTTTACCAAACGCATACCGGCTCGCCTGGAGCGGATGGCCCGCCTGAAAAGGCTTGGCTATCGCACTGCCACGGAAAAGCTGGCGGAGCGGTTCCATGTCAGCGTGCAATTGCTCAGAAAGCTCAATCCGGGCATTGGCTTCAGCAAGGCCGGCAAGATGGTGGTGGTGCCTGATGTCGCGCGCGGCGATCCGCCATCAGCTGCAGGCGTCGAGGTCGACAAGGGTGCGCGCTTGGTGCGCGTGCTCGATCCTTCCGGCAAATGGCTCGCAGTCTACCCGGCCTCGATCGGGAGCGAAGAGAAGCCGGCGCCCGGCGGCCAAGCCCAGGTTAAACGCGTAGTGCACAACCCCACTTATCACTACGATCCCGACTTTGCTTTCAAAGGCGTCAAGACCAAGCGGCCCTTCACCATTGCTGCCGGCCCGAACAATCCGGTGGGGTCGGTCTGGATCGACCTTTCTATCGAGAGCTACGGCATTCACGGCACACCTGAACCCGGCAAGATCGGCACGACGTTTTCGCATGGTTGCATCAGGCTGACCAACTGGGATGCCGAGGACCTCGCAGCCATAGTGAAAAAAGGCACAAAGGTTGATTTCAAGGATGGCACGGCGGACGCTGACGGCAATGAGGTCCAGTAGCCGCCACTGATTTTGATAGCCGCCACTGATTGCGATAGACGCTACGGTTCGACCTACCCGTCCTGGCCGCTGCATCAATTCGCGACCCGATTCCGGATCAGGAGCCGGCGGGTGAGCTTCAGCGTCATCGGTTCGGTCGATCGGCGGACCGGATTTCCTCCGCCCTATTCCCCGCTTCCCACCCCTCTTGAATGCCGCTGGCATTGACGCTACATTCCGTCAAAGAGACCGTCGCTCTGACTATAGGTGGCCCAAATGGGTTTGCTTCAGTATTCCGACAATGGGTTCTTCGCGCCGCGCAAGATCGCGGACGCCTTCCGCACAACCAGCGAGGAAGTCGCCCGGACAGCCGGACTCGGCAAGGATGCGGTCCAGCGCAAGGACCGCGTCCGCTCCGACAAGACCCAGCGCCGACTGCGCGAGATGGTCGAGGTAATCAACAAGATCGAGCCGCGCTTCGGTTCGACATTGGTGGCTTATGCCTGGTATCGCTCCGAGCCGCTGTCCGGGTTTTCGGGCCAGACGGCCATGCAGCTCGTGCGCGGCGGTCGCGTGGAGGAGGTGCTCGAATACGTCGACGCGGTCGACGCCGGCGTTCACGCCTGACCCGGTGCTGTATCGGGGAAAGCTCTATCGCGCGCTGAACCCTGTCTACGCACGCGAGCCGCTGTCAGGCAGTGGTGCCGAACTCTACGGCGGACGATTCAATCCGAAAGGTATGCCCGCTCTCTATGCATCATTGTCGGTGGTGACGGCGCTGCGCGAAGCCAATCAGGCCGGCAATCTCCAGCCCACGACGCTTGTCTCCTACGATGCCGAGATCGATGGCGTTTTCAATTCCCGGGATGAACACGCTCTAAAGGCGGTGGGGATGGACGATGCCACGCTCGCCGACAGCACATGGCGCGACCAGATGAAGGCGAGCGGGGAAGCACGGACGCAAGCTTTCGCCCGCCGGCTAATCGCCGGCGGCTATCATGGCTTGCTGGTGAGGAGCTTCGCCCGCGGTGCGACCGGGAACGACCTTAACCTCGTGCTCTGGAAATGGGGCAATGCGGCCCCGATCCGCCTGATTCTGATTGACGACGAGAACCGCCTGTCGAGATAGCTGCCTACGCAGCTATCCGACCTGCGGGTTGCACATCCGGCCAGCATATCGTCCGTATCGCAAGATCGGCATCGATTTCGGTCAACTGTTCGCCTTTCATCTCGAGCTCAGCGGCAAACGCGAACTCCTCCCCGCGGATCTTTGCCGCGTGGGGAATTGCAGAACCGGAATTTTAGGTTGCCGACGGAGGCATTCACATGCGCCGAGCGGGAGGACCTCGCACCCCAGGATCGGTTCCGGTGGCTTGATCCACTGCAACCGTGCGGCCCCGTTAAACGCACCAGAACTCCGCGCAGAAACTCGGATGCATGCAAGCCAGGAGCTGTTTCCGTTCCATTAGCAATCGGTGAATTGTTGTCGGAACCTTCCGGCCGGTCCGATGTTCTGCAGGAGGTTCCGTGGAGCGGAGATGTCGTTTGCAAGGTCTGACGGCAGAGGAGTCGCGAGCAGCGCGAGCGCTATTGAACTGGTCGCGCGTGCGACTTGGCGCCAGGTCCAATCTCAGCGAAGAAACGATCCGGGAGTTTGAGAACGGCAACAGAATTCCGGGTCAGGGCAACCTCACCCGCATCCGACAAGCATTCGAAGCGGCCGGAGTTGTCTTTACCTCTGGAAGGCCGTCGGTATCCAATCTCTGCGAAGAGCAGGCTCGGCGTGATCGGCTCGGCAAGATGTAGCTGCGTCAGGCAAAAGCCCGCCGACCAAACAGCGGCAATAAAGGATCGTCAGATCCGGGCCAGCCGCCTATCGATTTGGGCGATCCTTCGCCATAACGTTGAAAAGCAGTAAGCAGGCCAGCATGGATACGAAGCCGCCTATCAGGTCGTCGCCCGTCAGCCCCGAATTATAAACCAAATCAAACGCCAATCTGGACATCGTTCCATCCAACGGATTCAGGGTCTGCACCTTGGGTTAGAACAGTTACATAGCTCTAATGTTCCGCATGTTCGGCAAGGGATTCACATTCCTCGAGATCCGATTTTGACTCATCCATGGAAAGGAGTCCTGTCCGCGTCACCGTCGTCTTGAACTTCGCCGGGGAGCTAATCATAAGCTCGCCGCCGGTTAGCCCTCGTTGGTGATCACCAGACGGTTTGTGGGCGGGCTGCTTCGGCGGAGATCAGTGCCGCGACAAGCGGGGAGCAGTCGAGTCCCCGGTGGACCAAACCTGCGGAAGAGCCCTCGCTATACTAAAAAAGCGTGTGTATTGATATACATACGCTTCACCAACAAGATGTAGGAAATCTCTCGACCCGATGTGAAGCGACAGTTATGAAGGCTGCTTCGCGCAGGCTCTTTCTCGGATTCGATGACTTCTTCAAGAGCCGTCCAGAGCCTTTATCGCAGGAAGCAAGAAACCCCGTCGTCTTTCCACCAATCGCATGGACGGCGCACGCGGCAGGCTAGGACGTAGACTCATTACCGCGTCGCCAAATACGGATGCAGACGAGTTTGAGGGCAGCGAGGTAGTTTTCCGCCACCTTGTCATATCGAGCAGCTCGGCGTTGCGGAAGCGGATCGATGGGCCTCAGTCGCAAGCGCGAGGTGGTCGATCAACGGTTCCTGTTGAACCTGCACAAAAGGATGTTCGAGGATATCTGGAAGTGGGCGAGCACGTTCCGGACTACGCCCCGTAGTATTGGGGTCGAGGCTACAAAATAGCCGTGTATTATGACGTCCGCTACTGGGTGGAGCATTCGACCTATGCTCCTGACGATCGCGCTGCGATTCCACGTGCGGCTCACATGGATTCGTCCGTTCCCGAATGGCAACGGCCGTCATGCGCGGCTTGCGGCGACTTATTGGTCGTGTCCCTTGGCGGCCAGCGATTCTCCTGGAGTGGCGGAGGCCTTGTCGACGCAGAGGTTACCGTCCGGATCGATAGTCAAAGCACGCGCCAGCCATTCTTCTGCCCGATCGCGTTATCCGAGAAAATGCCAGCGCGACGGCTCCTTGCTGCGCTGGCCATTTGCTCAGGGGTTTACTCAAAATCAGGCCGAGTCACGTTTGAGATGGATGCCAATTCTCTCGCCAGCTTGTAAGTGATTGCCCGCCTAAATTCGGCGGCGCTGTTGGCCGTAACCATGAAGGAGCCTGGTCCTCCGATAACGTGCCGCTCGTAATATTCCGGAATAGTCTCGCCATTCTCAACGTCGTAGCCGATTGGCAGGCCGTTGATCACGATCTTCTGAACCGCTCGCCGGCGGCTATCCTCAACTGGAGGTCCGTCATTGTTGGTCCCGTCGCCAGAGATGTCGATGACCCTGCGCGATGCCCTGACGGGAAGTTTGTCGAAGGCATCGGCCGATACGTCGATGGCGTATGAGATCGAAGTTTTCGAGCCGTGCGGATCGGCGCGTTGCCGTTCTGACTGCTTTCGAATGGCTTGCGCGATGAAAGACGCATCCTTCGCGTCCGACAGAATGGCCCAGTCCAATCGTGTTTCCGAGGAACCCGAGCTCGACCATTCGAGGTAGGTGACGGCGACCTTGCCTTGCGCGCCCTCCTTGATCACCTCCAGAACGTCGGCCGATTCCAGGGCAGATGCATAGCCCTCCCGCTCCAAAGCTGCCTCGCTCTGGTTGATAGAACTCGACATATCGGCCGCAAGCACGATCGCAACGTCGACTTCGTCGTCAAGTTGGCTCCGTCCGAAACCTCCGAAAGCCGACGACGGCATCGAACTCGGGGCACTGTTCCTGGAAAGTTTAGCAAGATCACCGGCGATGGATCTGCCGCAGGCATTCCAGACATTCCAGGCATCCGTGACGCTTGTTGACCCCGAACTCGACGCGCTCGACCGACGTTCCCAAATACCCGGTGCTGCAGCACGAGCACGGATGCTGTGCTTAAGGATAGCCCTTCGCGGGAACTGCTCATGACCCATTTGGGTGTCATGAGCAGAAAAATCGTACCCGCTCGCCTGCACACCGCCCTCCACCCCCGTGCAAGGGGGCGTTACTTAAGAATACGCTGATAATCGTTTCTGTCACGCTCGACAGTGGCACGCGGTCCATTCGTACCGCTGACGAGGCTGCCTGAGGGCCAGGTCGAATATATCGTAGCTCCGTAATCACCGATCTGGCGGAAACCGAGCGCCTGATAGGATCGCCAAGCCGCTGGGGTTCTGTCAAAAGCACCGCGAAGGCTCGGGCGGTCCGGGTGCACAGCGACACCGGCTCCCGTCTGCACCAGAAGGAAGGCCTGCTCGCGGCTGACATACCCCTCGATGGCGCTTTTCGCGAAATCTCGCGTGCTGTCCGTGTCAGGGAGTCCGTTGGACTCGTATCGAAGCGCCAATCCAGCAGCAGCGCGAGGTCATCGCCTGGGGCAGCAGCCGTCACCAATGTTGATCAACGGTGGGTTTCGCCATGTGCTCCTCCGGCAAGTGACCCTCTTGGGCGCCAAGCTAGCCTTCATTTCCCGGGATCGGAGTTCCATATGTCCCGGTAGAGCTTCCAGCCGCCGTCTTGCCCTTTCTTCCAGACCACCACATACTTGCCGGTGGTTTCCACCAGCTTCGAATCCTTGCCCGGCGCCTTGAGGGAGAAAGTCCCGGACTCGTACGCAAGGTTTCCGCTTTCCTGGACCTCAAGCGTGGTGAGCGTGAGATCCGACACGCCCATATCGATCGCCCCCTGCCAAAATTTTTGGATGTTCTGGCGGCCGTCGATCCGCGCCATATCTGGCGGGAATACGGCCGCATCATCCGCGTACTTCGACGCGGCCGCGGCCGCATCCTTACTGTTGTACGCCTTCACGAACTCTGTATTAGCGGCTTCAATGCCCTCCTTCGCAGACTGGGCCTGTGCAGTTCCGAGGCAAAGCGACGTGAAAACAACGACCAGCAGGCAATGATTGAAAGTCATTTCATCCTCCCGTGTTCCGATCTCTAGTTATTCCCTGTTTGTAGGTCACGTTCATGCTGACTTCGATGACCAGCTTGCGGCGAAGGGCAGCCGTGTAATCGCGAGGCCCCGTCGGCGACATGACGAACGCCTGGCATCCGCCGATGACGGACCGGGCGAAGTAGGTTGCCAGCGGTCGCCTGGGGTCCTCGTCGCTCGGTGGAATCGCTATCGCGTTGATCGTGTATCCCTTGGCAATGGCATTCTGCCTGCTCGGCTGGACCGGAAGCCCGTCGTTGTTCTCGCCGTTGGAAGAGATGTCGATCACCTTCCTCATCGCATTTCCAGGAAACCGATCCAGCAGAAGGCTTCCGACATCTATGGCCGCCGAAACCGACGTTCCGCCCCGGCCGCGGCGAATATAGCCAGTGTCGCCGCTCCTTCTGATCACCGCCGCGGCTGCTGTGGCGTCTTCCAATCCACAGATCCGGGTCCAAGGCAGCACGGTGCGAGCGTGACCGGCGCTTGCCCATTCAAAATAGGCCACGCCGATGCAGCCGAGGTAATTCTCGGAGATGGCGCTGATGATCTCCGGCGACGTGAGCGCCGCGGCATGCCCCTCCCGCTGCAGATCGGCAATCTTGGGGTTGATCGAGGAAGAAAAGTCCACGGCGAAGACGACGGCGACGTCGACATACAGCCCCGCGCCGTCGACGTTGGCGGCATGCGCGGTCGGAACCCAAAACGCCATGGCGGCGAGCGCCGCCAGTCTCAGCAAGCAATGGGCACGGGAGGGCGGTTCACCGTCACGTCGTTCGAACATTCTACCCTCCATCTCAACTAGGCCGGTTTCGGTTGGCAGAAGGGCGCGGCGCATCACCGGCAGGGATCATGGAATGCCTCCTCGTGAGCAGGATTGACGGGGGCCCCCCAAGCCGGCTGGTGCGCCTGCAAGGCGCGGGCTTCCGCGTCGGCAGCGCCGGCATCGGGTCGCGAGGGCAGTCGCGCCGGCGGTCGGCTCGACATCGCGACCGACAGGATTGAGCCGAGGATGACCGCCGCACCCAGCGCTCCTGCCGCTGAGCACCGTTCGCCGAGGAAGATCGCCGCGCCGAGGGCTCCGAAGACGCTTTCAGCGCTGACGATCAAGGCGGCGTGGCTGGCCGATGTGAAGCGCAGGGCGGCAATCAGTATGCCGAAAGCGATCGCTGTGGAGAAGACGCCGAGCACCATCAGTTCGGGACCGGCCGCGGAAGCCGCGGCGAATGACAGGTTGCCTTGCATCGCCCCGAGCGGAAGGACGAGCGCGGCGGCGGCAAGGAATTGGGCGGCCGCGGCCGTGAGGGGACGGGCATGGGCCTGCACGTGCCGCCCGAGCTCGACCGTCCAGAGCGCATAGCAGCTGGCCGACAGGAGGGCTGTGAGATCGCCGCCGCTGAACCCGGCGACCCCACCTGAAAGAAGCAGGCAGCCGGCGACGGTCGATCCGGCGGCAAGTATGAGGCCGATCGCCGGGCGCTCGCCCATCAGCAGCCAGGCGGCCAGCGGCGTTATCACCGTTGTCGTGCTGATCAGGAAGCTTGCATTGGTGACACTGGTGCCGAGATAGCAGAGCTGCTGCAGCACGATAGAAACAGCAAACAGCGCAACCACCCGAACCAGGCTGGAAAAATGGCCGGCGCCGGCAGGCACTCGCCGTTCGTTCAGGACGAAGGGTAGCACAAGCAGTCCGCCAATCAGGCAACGCAGGCCGACGGCGCTCAACGCATCGAGGTGAAGGAGCACCGTCTTTTGCGCCACATTCCCGAAGCCCCAAAGAGCGGCGGCGAACAGGAGCAGCAGGTTGGCTGTGAGCCTCGACATTCGCCACCCCGGAGCCCCAACCTGGGCTAGGTTCAGTTGTTTGGGCAAAGGCTTCTGTTGTTGGGCCGGATGTCGTCAGAGCAGCGTCATGGCGCTCAGCCTTCTCGTCCCCGGTCGACTAATAGAGAAGGATATCCCTCTGACAGAACTCCTCATGACCCGTTTGGGTCATGAGGCAAAAAAAGACCCGACGCTGGCCGTTAACTTCAGTAGGTCGCCCGCCGGAAAGGAAGGGAGTGAATACTCGACCGCCTAAAGCCGTTGGCTTCGGTTACGGCTCAAAGCCGGATGGGTCCGCCGTCCGGCGGACTGGACGCGAACTCACGTCACGTTGTGTCTGCTCGCGTCCCCTCACTCACAGATTCTGACCTCTCTGGCGCCGTGAACCCGGTGGCTGCCGCGCTTGTATGCTTCATCCGGCAAATCCAATCGGGTGGCGCTCCATCCCGACCGCCTACGCCGTGGGGTTTACAGATCCCTATCGGGGGCTCTAAAACAGAATAAAGAATGTAAAAGCTAGACAGAAAATTAAAAAAGGTCCAACCTCCAAATCATTAATGGAGGTTTGACGGGACAACCCCTGAGCAGTATTTGGTAAAATATCAACTGATAGTTGCTACCTCTTCCGAATAATTGGATACCGCTTCTGAATACGAATTGGGGTTCGGTCTATTATTTGCCTTAGTGCCACAGGCAACAGGTCTGCGGGCGGGGTGTTTTTGTCTTCCGCAAAGATACCGACCCGGGCAATCAGTCACCTCACAAGGATCGCAAGGAAATTCGCGAAGGCGTAGCCATGGACCAGTTGCGGGTAAACAAGGCCATCGACAGCTGCTACGAGGCCATCCTGGTACCCGAGACGTGGTCGGATGCCCTTCACGGACTGTCGCGCTCGCTCGATGCCGCATGCCTCATGTTCTATCCCCGCAACCCAGACAGCAGCAGCAAGGATCCACGGAGTCCCAGTCGGTCGCTGCTCGATATGCCAGCCTCGCATGACTACCGGGACCTGCTGCAGGAATACATGAAGAACAACTGGTTCCTCAATCATTACCGGGCCGAACGAGGGCTGCCTTTGCTTGACGCGGGCAGGACCGTGGTCATCGAAGACGACCTATCGACGAAAGAGGAAAGAAGACGTCTTCGGCAATATAACGAGCTTTACCTGCCTTTTGGGTTCCCCGGGTTTGCAATGATAGGCTGCAATGTCCAGGGCGCACCATGGGCTGTGCCTATGCTGAAAGGCCACGGTCAGGGCCAGTTCACCCGGGATGATGCGCAATACCTGGCGACGCTCGTGTCCCATTTTCGGCGGCTGATCGCACTGTCCGAGCGCCTGGTTTCCTCGCGGGGCAAGGTGAGTCTTGACGTCCTCGATATCTCGAGTGCCGCATTCCTCCTGGACTGGCGCGGCCGGGTGGCGCAGCTTAATTCGAGGGCGAGCCAGCTGCTTCACGCTGGGCTCTCGATCACCAACGGGCACCTTCACGCCACGCATCACGAGAGTGACATCGCCCTTCAGCGCGTCATCGGGATTGCCACGAAGGCGCGTTCGTCGACGGCATTGAACGATATTGGGCCTGTCGCCCTCACCAGGCCGGACCGCCGACCGCTGCTTGTCGACGTCCTTCCGAGTATCGGGATAGTAGCCGATGCGTTCCAGTATACGAGCGCTATACTTATCGTGTCGGATCTCGACGAGAGACCCCTGCATTCAACGGCCCGTCTCCGGAACGCTTTTGCGCTGACGGCAGCAGAAGGGCGCGTCGCCAGCCTCTTGAGCGTCGGGCACGATCTTGGCACGATAGCGGATACCCTGAGACTTTCGCGCGAGACGGTTCGCAATCAACTGAAGAGCATATTCTCCAAGACCGAAACCAGTAGGCAGGCGGAACTGATGTGTGTGATGTCCAGGATTTATCCCAACGACCGGGGCGACGGCCCGGTCGAACGGAGGCTCTAGTTCGCCGATGGCACTCTTTAACGAAGGAATCCCATGGGTGGCACTCCCCAGCTTAGGTGCAACGATTCTGGCGACGTATACCGAGCGCTTAGAGGTCGGCAACGGTGCGTCGGTCGAGTCTTCGAGAGGCAGGCTGATGGATCATGGCTCATGCGCGTGTGCAGCCTTAACAGCATCGACTGAGGCATAGGCACTGTCCAAGCGTCGGCAGTTGCCGGCCCGACCGTCGCCTCTGAGCTGCTTGGCCATCCAACCATACTAACCGCTGTGCGAATTGAAGCCGCGGACGATAACGACGACGACGCTCGGATTGGCGAATGGGTGCCATGACCGAAAGATTATCTTCAAGCCGCCGTCACCCTCGAATTGATCATTGATGGGATTGAGGACTTCCTGGCTCAATTTCTTCTCCTGTCGAGCTGCCAAGCTGAGGCTTGTAGAGGTATCGGCTCAATGTCCGTCAACCGCGAAGACGATTTCCACGAAGCCGGGACCCGTCTTTTCGCGGATCCAGTCGCGCTGCAGCTCGCAGGCGAACTGAACCCAACTACGGGCACCGCTCCCGCCTGCATGATGCGTTCGAGCCCGGCCTGGTGTGCCTCGACGGAAGTGCCGCCGACGGCATCGACCGCGGCATAAACCTCGAAACCGTCGCGCAACGCATCGAGCGCGGGAAAAGCCAGACAGACCTCGGTCCAGAGGGCAGCCATGACGAGCTTCTGCCGACCGGTCGCCCTGACGGCGTCGGCAAAGTCTCGATCTTCCCATGCATTGATCGCCGTGCGGTCGATCGGTTCAACGGTCGGGAAAATGTCGCGCAGTTGGTGAATGAGGGACTGGTTGCGACCGGTGCTGACGTTCACCGTCGTCAACACGACCGGCACATCATAGAGTTTCGCCGTCTTCGCCAGTGCTACAACGTTGGCGACAAGGATCCGCCGGTCCATTGACGTCACGGACGTTACCTGGACCGGTTGATAGTCGATGATCACGACGGCGCAGTTGCTGGGTGTCAGGAGATGGTCCTGGACTAGATTGCGCGTGGGTCGACTTGCCATGGGTCTCACTTCACGTTGCGGCACGCGGCCTGGTGGCCGGGCAGTTATTTAGCGAGAAAATCCGTGACGAGCTTAATTGTGGCGTCTGGATTCTCCTCCATGATCCAGTGCCCGGAGCCAGGTACGATCCCGGCGGTCACAGCGGTTGCGACAAAGCGCAGAACATCAGCCTGACCCGTGCCGAAGGATTTTTCGGCACCTAGCGCCAGCACCGGCATGGCAACCTTGCCCCCCTTGGCGAGAAATTCCCTGTTGTCGGTAGCATCCTGGTTGAACGCGGCGAACTGCTCGAAGGCATCGTGCATGGCATGGGGTCGGGCGTAGAGCTTCGAATAATGCTTGCGTGTCGCTTCATCGATGGCCTTGGGATTCGCCGACAGCTCATTCCAGAAGCGGTCGAGATAGATGCGCTCCCGGCCCGCCACCAATCGTTCCATATCGGGGCCACGGAAGTTGAAATGCCACAAGAGCGGCAAGCGGATGATGTTTTCCCAATCGCCGATACCAGGCAGCGGCGCATCGATGACGGCCCAGCGTGTGACGCGGTCGCGGTACTGGGCGACGAAGGCGTAGCCCACCATGTTGCCGATGTCGTGGGTGACGAGCTCGACCTTGTCAATTTTCAGACGATCCAGGATGCCGGCCATGTCGACCGCCTGGTTTTTCTTAGCGTAGCCGGTATCTGGATGGGCCGAGAGCCCCATACCGCGCAGGTCAGGCACGATCACGGTATGGTCCTTCATCAACCTGGCGGCGAGCGGCGCCCACATGTCGCCGGTATCGCCAAAGCCATGCAGCAAGAGCACGGCAGGCCCCTTGCCAGCAACGCGGACGTAAAGGCTGGTACCATTGGTCTCGATCGACCGCGCCTTGAATTCAGACGGAAACGGGACGACCCGAGCCGCCGCCGGCAAGGTAAGAACCATCAGGCCTAACGCAGCTATCACTATCTTGTGCATGTTGTTCTCCGGAATCCTTGAGCATGTGGGCCGAGCCGTCTCGGCCCGACGGACGAGCTCGCCGCGAGAACAATAGGTTTCCGTGCTCCCGTTGAATTGCCTGAATCTGACCTGGATTGAAGGAAGCAGGCCTTTTCTTGCGCCGCCGCCGCCCGCGCACGATTTTTCGTTCCGAGCGAAACCAGGGGTGATAAGGCTGCTTTCACACGTTCAGGGAAGCGTCATGAATACGGGCAAGGGAATAGCTGACGACGCGGGCGCGAGGCTGAAACTAATCGAGCAAGAACTGGCTCGATCGAGGAGTGACCTCGATGCCGGCCGGAAGCTTTCGGCCCGGCTCACGGAAGAGAATGAAACACTTCGTATCTCTGCGGACCGGCGGCAGTGGGAGGCGGGGTTTCGGCTCGCCACCGACACGACACCCGGATTGATCTGGTTCGGCGGTGCGGACGGTTCAGTCGAGTTTCTGAACACCCAGTGGTGCGCCTACACCGGGCTCACCATGGAAGAGGGGTTGGGCTGGAACTGGGTAAGCGTCATCCATCCGGACGACCTCCCCGGCCTGGCGGAACATTGGGGCGAGATCATCAAATCGGCACGCCCGGACGAGCATGAAGCGCGGATGCGCCGATCTGATGGCGCGTATCGATGGTTTTTGTTGCGCTGCGCACCACTGCTCGATGAGTCGGGCACGGTGATCCGGTGGTACGGCACGAACACGGACATCGAAGAGCGCAAGCGCGTCGAGCAGGCGCTCAGTGCTTCGGAAAATCTGTCGCGCGGCCAGGTCGCCGCACTCAAGAGCACGCTTGAGGCGCTGGCGATGGAGCCCGCGGCCGACAAGTTGGTGGAACACGTGCTGCGCATCATCACCGAGCAATTCGGTGCTCATAGCATCAGCGTCTGGAGACTTGATCCCGGGAGTGGAATGATAGGCATCGAGATGGCCTTCGAAGATGGCCGGGTCGTAACCAGCGCCGATCCGCGGTTCGCCGGGATGGACAAGTGGCTGCCGATGGAAGAGCGCTGGCCCTGGCCGGAGGTCTTTCGTACGGGTAAGCCAAACCTCATCGAAGACATCCGCACCGTTCCAGCCTTTGCTCTGCGCGATCGGCTGCTGCCCATGGGCATCATCACTGTGTTGCTGGTGCCCATGTTCGTTGCTGGCCGTCTTGAAGGGGCGATCGGTCTTCGTTTCGCCGAGAAACGGATGTTTGGCACCGAGGGGATGGATCTTGCCCAGGCGCTGGCCAACCAGGTCATGCTGATGATCCAGTTCGCGCGCCTTTCTACTCAGACACGCGAAACGGCCGTGATCGCGGAACGCAATCGCATCGCTCGCGACATACACGACACTCTTGCCCAAGGGCTTACAGGGGTGATCGTGCAGTTGGAAGCTGCCGAGGATGCAAACCTGCGGGGCCTTTCAAGGGAAGCCGGAGAGCATCTGGACCGCGCCCGTCGCCTGGCTCGCGAGAGTCTCAACGAAGCCCGGCGTTCCGTGCACGCACTTCGACCGCGGGTGTTGGATGATAGCAATCTCAGCGGAGCGCTGGCCGAGCTTTTCACGAAGATGACGGCAGGAACCAGCCTGAAAATGGAGTTCGCCGTGCTTGGCGCACCGCGATCGCTGCCTCCGGATTCGGAAGAGAATCTGTTTCGTATCGGTCAGGAGATTCTGACCAACGCCTTGCGCCATGCACAGGCGAAACTCGTGACCGCCAAGCTGATTTTTCTGCCAGGAGAAGTCTGTCTTGACCTGCATGATGACGGACGCGGCTTTGATCCCTCGAGCAAGAATGATGGATACGGCTTGCGCGGAATCAGGGAGCGGGTCGAAAGAATAGGCGGTCAGCTCGTTGTTCAAAGCTCGCCCGCAAAGGGCACGGCCGTGCGCATCACATTGCCCTCGCAGGAGGCTTGAACGTCATGAGCATTGCGCCTGAAAAAAAGCCAACCGCCAGGATCAAGGTTCTGATTGCCGACGACCACGTAACCGTGCGCGAAGGCTTGGCAGCAATCATCGGCCGCCAGTCGGACATGCTGGTCGTCGCGGAAGCCGCAACCGGCCGCGATGCCGTCGATTTCTGGCGGCAGCAGCGTCCTGATATCGTGCTGCTCGACCTGCGTATGCCGGTTCTCGACGGTGTCGCGGCCATGGTCGAAATCCGACAGCAGGATCCTTCCGCGCGCATTGTCGTTTTGACCACCTTCGACACGGACCATGAGATTTCCCGCGCCGTCAAAGCCGGTGCCCGCGGCTACCTGCTGAAGGACGCTCAGCGGGAAGATCTGCTCGACTGCATCCGCAAGGTTCATGCCGGTGAGACCTGTATCCCGTCGCTGCTGGTGGCAAAGCTTGCGGCCGCCGTCAGCAGCGAAGAACTCAGCGGCCGCGAGATGCACGTGCTGACCCTGTTGGCGCAAGGCAAGGGGAACAAAGAGATCGGCCTCAGTCTCCACATCAGCGAAACGACTGTGAAGTCGCATCTGCGCAGTATCTTCAACAAGCTCAATGTTCTAAGCCGGACCGAAGCGATCGCCGTCGCCAGCCGACGGGGTCTGGTTCATCTTTAACAGATCACAGGCTCAAGCTCTTTTTTCGCACTTCTGCCGACGTCGCAGCTGCACTTGCTGTCTTCGTTCGAAAGTATGAGCCGACGCTGACCCATTGGAAGTACCGGAAATTCCATCGCCTCACCAATTTCGCGAGACCTCCGCGAAGCGCATCATATTGGCGTTGCAAGAGCGACGTGCTGCCGCGAGGGACAACCGGTGACCAGTCAAACGACCGATCGTTTGGGCGAGCAGACGCCGGGCTTCATGGCAGCTGCCGAGAAAACGGCTTCGCATAGACAGATGCGATGCTTGACCGGCATTCGTGTCGAGGTCGCCCACTTGCATGGTCCGCGCCCGCATCCGGAGGACCTCCGGTCAAAACGGCCGCGCCTGACCGCGATTCTGGAGCAGGTCGGCGGCCGCGCGGAAATGCTGTTGACGCCGCACAGCCCAGCACAGTCCATGCCAACCTCGGCGGAAGGGACCGTCAGACATCTGACGTTCGTCCCAGCCGGCATCCCTCTCTGGCAGTTTGCCCGACGGTCCCACTACATCCGGCGACTGGTCATCGATTTTGATCTCCCTGAGCTGGCGGAATGTTTCGGTGAAGCGCTCGAACTTACATCCCGTCTCGCGCCGCGTGTGATGTTCCAGGACAACCGCCTCCTGGCTCTCCTCGAATTGCTGGCGGATGCATGCGTCGGCACCCACCCGGATGATCGCTTCTATGGCGATAGCCTTGCCCTGGCGATATCCCACAATCTGTTTGGCTTAAGGAGGCAAGAGGAGAAAAGGGGTGGACTTGCCCCCGCACAGCTCCGGCGCGTGACGGTGCTGATGGAGCAGAGCCTGCCCAAAGCCGTTTTTCTAAAGGACCTGGCCGATATGGTCGGGCTTTCCGAGGCCTATTTTGCCCGTGCTTTCAAGGCCTCTACGGGGGTGTCGCCGCATCGCTGGTATCTTGCCGCGAAGATACGAAAGGCACAAAAAGCACTCCTTGAAACAAGCGACACACTGGCCGAAGTAGCACTTGCCACCGGATTTGCCGATCAGAGCCATTTTACGCGTGCCTTCAGGACGATCACTGCATTCTCGCCCGGCGCTTGGCGCAGGAATCATCCGGCATAGAGATCCGATTTGCCGCCGCTTAAAGATGCACACGGCTTGCTTGACCGAAAGATCGGCCTATGAACCTGCATGATATCTGCCCGCGACGCTTATGAACTGCCGTCGCGTCCCTGTGTTTGGCTCCATGCGTGCCCGTCTGCCTATGCGTAACCGGCGCTCCGGCGTAGTCGCGGACGATGTCTGCTTTCAGGAAGCAGCAAAGCCGATCCCTGCGGGCTGGCATTGGGCGCGAAGCTGCCGTTCGCATCGTGGAAAACATTTCGTCGGGTCACGTCACGACGATACTCGCATCGATCTTAAGGTCCGCAATTGAAGGACCGCGTCCCGAACTGCCAATCCGCTGTCGGCCCACACCGGTCGTTCCGTTGGCCTGCACGTCGAAAGCGGCATAGTCGTCAACCTGTCGAGCACGTGGCTGATCCTCGATAATGCGATCAAGACTTCAATTGCACCGTGGCGCTCGCCACGCTGTCGAAGGCCACGACCGAACAGAGCGGCCGGATCGCTGTCCTGAAAGTTTGCAAGACAGTCGAGTTGGGCGGCGTCATGTTCCGCGGTTGGGACTGGCTCAGCAACCGCATCCGGTCTTTTCCCCGCCAGACCCCGCTCTCATCTCACCGCAGGACACGGTTGGCGAAGTCGAACTCGACCCGCTGTTCTTTTTCGGTGAGGTCGCCGTGGAACGGCAATTGCAGCGCTTCGTGTTCAAACTAAACCTCTGGCGGTCACCGGCTGAAAGCGACTGCTTCATTCACAACAACCATCCCGTCATAGTCAGTGGAACGAACCAGTATCCGTGGCATCGCTATTTCGCCGACACCGATCAGGTTTGGTTGGCCATCGAACTGCACCAGATCAGCTGAGTTGCTGGTTGCGTGGTGAGCGACTGTGGGCGCTTTTTTTGTCGTAAGCTCCAACCGGCCAGTCAATGATAGAAAATGTCCAATCGCATCAGATCGTTCACTGACTCGGCAACAGCGCTCAGGATCTCCCCGCGCCTCCCCGACGCTCTGGCAGCGGCCCGTCTTGTAAGATCCGACGCACGGCTCGCTCCATGTTTGTCAACAAGGTGACGTGCAAAGTCATGGACCCTGGCCAAATATCGCCATCTTTGAGATATGCATTCGACTAGTGCGCCGATGTCAAAATGCTGAAATGTCAAGCTGTGTAGCGCTTTGAATTGCATTTTCGATCTCCATCGATGGAGTTTTCCAGAATTGACCTGACGCCTGTTTGTGTTTGCGAAACTTCCCTGCCTCGGTGAGTTTTATCTGAGCGGCTTTTATTGTACCTTTCTTGGAATAGACGCCCTTCGAGCGCAGGCTCGATCTAGGAGCGCTTCTGCCGATTGCGGTAGACGTCAATGGTCACGGCCGTGACGATGATCAGGCCCTTGACGATTTCCTGGTAGTAGGCGTCGACCCGCAGAAACGTGAAGCCTGACGACATCACGCCCAGGATCACCACGCCGATTACGGTGCCCCCTATCCGGCCCACCCCGCCGGCAAGCGACGTTCCGCCGATCACGGCTGCGGCAATCGCATCGAGCTCATACATGTATCCCATGCCGGATTGAGCCGTCTGCGCGCGCGCCGCAGTGACGATGCCGGCGAGGCCGGCAAGCATTCCGGCGATCGCGTAAACCTTAACCAGATGCCTTTCGACATCTATGCCGGAGACCCGCGCTGCCTGGACATTCGCGCCGATGGCATAGGTGTACTTGCCGTACCTGGTGTAGCGAAGCGCAACATGGAAGATTATTGCGACGACTATGAAGACAAACACCGGCCATGCAGCCGAGCCGATGGCGGTGAATTGATCGGTCAGCCCCGAAATGGGCTGGCCCTTTGTGTACCATTTCGAAATACCTCGTGCCGAAACCATCATTCCGAGCGTTGCGATGAACGGCGGGATTCGGGCATAGGCAACAAAAACACCGTTGGTTAGGCCTGCAATCAAACCAATCAAGACACCGACGGCGATCGGGACAATCGCCGGCAAATCGGTCAGTGACGGATAGAGAGCTTTCGACCATTCCGCCGATTGCGCAAAGCCGGCGGCCAGCATCGCACTTGCCGCCACGACGGAGCCCGAAGAAAGGTCGATGCCGCCGGTGATGATGATCTGAGTCACGCCGATTGCGATGATCCCAACCACGGACACCTGGAGGATGGTGATCGTCAGGCGCTGCGGATTCCAGACGAAACTCTGCCCGATCAAAAGCCAGCCGCACACCTCGCAGAGGAGAACGATCCCCACCAAGACCAGGAAGATATTCAGCTCCTGAGGCTTTCGCCAACCGCCGAAGCCGCCACGGAACTCAGGAATGGCGGCGGCTGTTGTGTCTTTTCCCATTGTACAGTTCCTCTATTCCCGCTCACTTCGAAGCGAGTTCCATTATTTTGACCTGTGTCGCCTCATCGCGGTCCAGAACGCCGGTGATTTTGCCTTCATGCATGACCATGATCCGATCGCTCATTCCAAGGATCTCTGGCATCTCCGAAGAGATCAGAATGACGCCCGCGCCAGCGCTGGCGAGCGATGAGACAAGGGCGTGGATCTCTGCTTTGGCAGCGACGTCGATGCCGCGTGTCGGCTCGTCCAGTATGAGAATGCCCGGTCTGGTCAAAAGCCAGCGTCCGATCAGCACCTTCTGCTGATTGCCGCCGGAGAGATTTTCGACCGTAGTGTGGATGCCGGAGCTCTTGACGCGCAACGTCCTGCTCATCTCGCCGCATGCCGCGCCAATCGCCTTGCCGTGGACGAACCCAACTTTGACGAATTGGCTTTGAAGAGCCGCGATCTGCATGTTCTCGAGAATGTCGAGGACGAGAAAGCAGCCGCTTTGTTTTCTGTCTTCTGTCAGGAAGGCCATTCCGTTGGCGATCGCATCGCGCGGCGATCTGAGATCGACGCGTTGTCCCTTTATCCGTATCTCGCCGCTGGTGGCTGGTGTCACCCCGAAGATGGTTTCGGCAACATTGGACCGCCCGGACCCGATCAAGCCGGCAAGGCCCAATATCTCGCCCGCCCGCAGATCGAAAGAAACGCCCGAGAAGACGCCTCGCAAAGTCAGGTCTCGAACCGAAAGTAAGATATCATCGGTCGGCACATTCTCTTTGGGAAACAGCGTCGTGATGTCCCGGCCGACCATCATGTGGATGATCTCATCCCGGCTGCTGGCTGCTGCCGCATGGGTGCCGATATATTTGCCGTCACGAAAAACGGAGATCTCGTCCGAGATCTCGAAGATCTCGTGCATCTTGTGCGAGATGTAGACGATGCCGATGCCCTGCTTCCTCAGGTCGCCTATTATCTCGAAGAGGTGGGCAGACTCGCGCTCTGTCAGCGCTGACGTGGGCTCGTCCATGATCAGGACGCGCGAGCGATAGGAAACCGCTTTTGCGATTTCCACCATCTGCCTGCTGGCAATCGAAAGATGACGAACTTCCGCCTCTGGGTTCAGGCTGATCTTCAGCTCCGCGAGAAGATCACGTGACAGGCGATTCATGCGCCGGTGATCGACGATCCCAAATCTATTGCGCGGCTCTCGGCCGATCCAGATGTTCTCCGCGACCGTCATCGAGGGCATCAGGTTTAGCTCCTGATGGATCATCCCGACACCCTGTGTCAGCGCGTCGAGCGGGGTCATGAACTGGGCGGAAACGCCGTCGAGGAAGATTTCTCCTGCATCGGGTTGATATATCCCCGCCAGGATCTTCATCAGCGTGGATTTGCCCGCGCCGTTCTCGCCCATGAGTGCATGGACGGTACCCCGTCTGAGTTGAAAGCTCACATCGTCGAGTGCCACCACGCCCGGAAACGACTTGCTGATCCCGTTCACGCTCAACAGGCAAGGCTCACGCTTGTCCTCAATACCGGGGGGAATTGCCGTCGCCGTGGCTATGGTCTGCATCGAAGTCGTCCCAAATCCAGATCGAACGAAACAGTCCGCGCGCCGATCGAGAACCGGCGCGCGGTGCTGGCGGTCAGTTCCTTTTCAGGTACTTGTTCATATTGTCCTTGGTGACGAGTTCGAGCGACGTGAAGACCTTCTTGTCGGTCTTCTCGCCTCGCGCCAACTTCAGAACTGTGTCGAGCGCGCCTTTTCCCTGGCTGATGGCATCCTGGAAAACGGTCACCTTGAGGTCGCCTGACTTCATAGCGGTCAAGGCGTCCTGCGTCGCATCGATGCCGGCGACGACGTAATCGCCGGTTGACCCGCCGCTTGCCTTGATGGCCTGAAGCGCACCCAGTGCCATCTCGTCGTTGTTTGCGATGACAGCGTTGAAGTTCAGGCCTGCCGACAGCCAGTTTGTGGTCAAGTCGAGTGCCTGCGTGCGCGACCAGGTCGCCGTCTGCTCTTCAACGATTTCGATACCCTTGCATTCGTCGGACTTGAAGACCTCGTGCACCGCCTCGGTGCGACCGCGCGCAACCAGGGTTCCGAGCTCGCCCATCAGAATCACGGCCTTGCCCTTGCCGCCCAGCAAGCGACAGACCTCGCGCGCCTCAAGGCTGCCTGCCTGAATCTGGTCGGACCCGACGAAAGCCTGCTTTTCCGGCAGTTGGTCGACATTGGAAGGCTGATTGTTGGCGAAGACCAGAGGAATTCCGGCCTTGTCGGCGATCTTGGACATTGCGACCCCGGCATCGGCCTCTACCGGAATGACGATCATGCCATCGACCTTGGCGGCAATGAAATTATCGATCTGGCTTTGCTGCCTGGCGATGTCGCCCTGCGCATCCTCGATCAACAACGTCACGTTCCCAAGGTCCTTGCCGTGCGCTTCCAGGCCGCTGCGAAGAATCGCAAGAAAATTGTCGTCGAACCGCTGCATGCTGAAGCCGATCGTTTCGGCCTGAGCTGGGACGCCGAGCAGGGTTAGACATGCGGCGGCCAGCAAAATCCTTTTCATGTTCCGTCTCCGTCGGTTTTTTGATGATGGAAAGCTTTGTCTTTGCCGACTCCGCCCCGGTACCCGGCGGACAAACAGCGGCATCGCAAAAAGTCGATCATGCGAGTTTCAGGCGCGGCGCTTCTCGGTGCGAGACATGTTCAGCGCCGTTAGGCCTGCTGCGAAGCTCTCTGGCTTGCCTACAGTAGGTAAAACGATACACTCGATTTCCCACCTGTCAACTCCCATTGTCGCGTTTGCCCTCGCGCCAGAGTCGGGCTATTCCGCCAAACTGCGGTACAGGTGGTATCGCTGGTGAACAGCCTCAAATCGGCGAGCGATTGACAGGGAGGATTTTTAGTGTACCGTTTTACCACATTGATTGACCGCACAACGACGGAACCGGACTCGCGACCATTGAGGTTTTGTTCTCCTGCGGGAGTTGTAGAATGAGGGTCTCTGGGACCTTGGGAGATTTGAACGACATGCCGCCGAAGAGTGGATCGCCCACCGATGCTGCGGACCGCGCCACCATTCAGGATGTCGCGAAAGCGGCGAGCGTATCCGTGAGCAGCGTCTCGAATTACATGAACAATCGATTCCACCGACTCGGGACGGAGACCAGGACGCGCATTGCGACGGCAATCGCCGAGCTCGATTTTCGGCCGAACCAGGCAGCGCGCCAGCTAAAGACCGGCAAGGCCCGGGTAATCGCGCTTGTCGTGCCCAGCATCGTCAATCCCTTCAACGGGCAGATGGTGTTTTCGATAGAACAGGCCGCGGTGAAGGCGGGGTACCGGGTCCACTTGTGCAACACCATGCGCGATCCGAAGCTTGAGAAGGAGTTTCTGGACAATCTGGCCGCCGTAGGCGTTGCCGACCTCATCACGATCGCGCCCCTGAACACCAGGCGGGGCTACTACTCGGCGTGGAGCGACCTTTCGATTGTTGCCGTGGATGCCAACAGGCTCGATTTGAAGCTTGCTCGGCTCGATACGGTCAATCTCGATCATGAGGCGGCAATCGGGATGGCTGTGGAGCATCTGTTTGCTCTCGGTCATCGGCGGATAGCCTATGTGACCGATCCCCTCATCACGCATAGTCGGGTGATGCGGTTGTCCGGTTTCAAGAAAGCAATGAAGGACCACGAGCTCGATGACAGCCAGGCTGTCGTGCTCGAGCGCCACCAGAGTGCACTTGATATCGCAGACGCTCAGATGGTCGAGGTGGGTCGTGATGCCGCTTCAGATGTGGCTGCGCTATCGCCTAGGCCCACGGCCATTATCGCGTTCAACGACATGATTGCGCTGGGGTTGCTGGCGACTTTCCGTTCCGCTGGCATTGCGGTTCCAACGGACATGTCGATTATTGGCGTGGACGATGCCTGGATCAGCCAGCTCTCGTTTCCTGCACTGACGACCATACGTCAGCCTATAGAGGCGATGGCCAGCGCTGCCGTCGAGCGTGTTCTCAAACCGAATGCGGCGCCAGCCAACGCCGGCTCCGACACCATCTTTCTGCCTGAACTCGTCATTCGAGACACATGCGCAAAGCCACAGGAAGACGCTGCCACGCGTGTCCGGAAGCGACACTTGGAATAACAGTCCCACACAGCGCCTTTCTTCCAACAACCCAGAATATCCGGCCGGATACATCCGCGCTGGCACGAAAGAGGCTTGCCCTATGGATACCCACGCCACCCGTATCAAACCAAGCGCAAATCATATCAGGATGGCGTGCGACACAGGTGGTACTTTCACCGACCTTGTCGTTGAAGATGGCAACGAGATCAGGCTGTTCAAAGCGTCGACGACACCTGACGACCCGGTGTGTGGCGTTCTCGATGCTTTGGATCTCGCGGCCAGGCACTATGGACTGGAACTCGGCAATTTCCTGAGCCGCGGCACCATGTTCGTGCACGGCACCACCCGGGCCATCAATGCGATCATCACCGGCAAGACGGCGAAAACAGCCTTCATCACGACCAGAGGTCATCGTGACGTCCTGGTCATGCGCGAGGGCGGGCGCATCGAGCCGTTCAACTTCACGGTCGCTTACCCTGAGCCCTATGTGCCTCGGCGATATACATTCGAAGTGAATGAGCGTGTCGATGCTCGCGGCAATGTCGTCGAGGATTTGAACGAAGCCGACTTCATCGCGACAATCAAAAAGCTGCGGGCTCTGAAAATTGAAGCAGTTGGCGTTTGCCTTCTGTGGTCCGTCGTCAACCCGGCTCACGAGCGACGTATCGGAGAACTTCTGAACGAGCATCTGCCGACTGTCCCATACACGCTCTCGCACCAGCTCAATCCAACCCTGCGCGAATACCGTCGAGCTTCCGCGACCGTCATTGACGCATCGCTGAAACCGCTGATGTTCAAGTATCTGGATGGCTTGACAAACAGGCTGCAGGACGCCGGTTTCAACGGCCGCACACTGATGGTTACCTCAGCTGGCGGCATCATGGATGCGTCGGCAGTAGCACGCGCTCCGATTCACTCGATCAATTCGGGGCCCGCGATGGCGCCCGTCGCCGGCCGTTACTACGCAGAGCGCGATTTTGGCAACGCCATCGCGATTGTCGCGGACACGGGTGGAACTACCTTTGATGTCAGCCTGGTGCGTGACGGGCGCATCCCCTGGAGTCGCGAAACGTGGATTGGCCAGCGCACGCGCGGCCATATGACCGGCTTTCCATCTGTGGACATCAAGAGCATCGGCGCCGGAGGCGGCTCGATCGCATGGGTCGACAATGGCGGAATTCTGCAGGTCGGTCCGCAGAGCGCGGGCTCGACCCCGGGGCCTGTCGCTTACGGCCGCGGAGGAACCGAGCCCACCGTCACGGATTGCGCCTTGATCCTGGGCTATATCGATCCGGACTTCTTCCTGGGCGGGGCCATGGTCCTCGACCGTGACGAGGCGACCCAGCAATTGCGCCTGAAAGTCGCCGAACCGCTCGGCATCAAAGTTGAGGAAGCCGCTGCAGCTGTGTTGAGGCTTTCAACCGAAAAGATGGTCGGAGCGATCGAGGAGATCACGATCAACCAGGGCATTGATCCCACCTCGGCCGTGATGATCGGCGGCGGCGGCGCCGCCGGACTGAATGCAGTCGCAGTTGCCAGGCGCCTTCAATGCGCTGGAGTGCTGATCCCCGAAGCAGGTGCTGTGATGAGCGCGGCCGGGGCCCTAATGTCGGAGCTTTCCTCGGACTATGCGCAACTGCAGTTCACAACAAGCGACAGATTTGCGGGCGACAAGATCAACGAGGTTCTGGCAGAGCTGAGGAAGCGATGCGTTGAGTTCGCGGAAGGGCCCGGCGCCGGAGCTCTCGACTGCGAAATCGAGTATTCCGTAGAGGCGCGGTATCCGCATCAGATCTGGGAAATCGACGTTCCTCTCCCGCTTGATCAGGTGACGAGCGAAGGCGATTTGAAGCAGGTCACGGATGCCTTCCATGACACCCACCAGCGTATTTTCGAGATCAGCGACCGCAATTCCAATGTCGAATTCGTGACATGGCGCGCCAAGGTTAGATGCAGATTGACCGATCGGGCCACCGGCACTCTCCCTCCTGAAGGCGATTTTGCCGGCGGTCGCGCAAGGCGACCGGTCTACTTCTCTGAACTCGGCTGGAACGACGTCTCGGTTCACCGCTACGAAGCCATGCAGCCGGGCGAACCAGTTGCCGGCCCCGCCATCATCGAATCATCGTTCACGACCGTCGTGGTCGATCCGGGCACAATCGCAGAACGCACGGCCAGCGGTGGCCTGCGTGTGACATTCTAAGGAGGCGCCTACCCATGTCTGAGCAGATTTTAAAGAAGGCGCCGGACGGCGTTCAGATGGCGATGATTTCCAGCCGTATGGAAACCATCGCCCGCAAGATGCAGAACACTCTTTTCCGAACGGCCCGGTCCGGGATCCTCAACACGGCCCATGATTTCTCATGTGTTGTTCTGACTGCTGATTGCAAGCTGCTGGCGGCGGCGGAGAGCTTGCCGAACCACACGCTCATAGGCCCTGACTTGATGTGCCAGGCGGTCGTCAAACACCATCCGGTGCTCAAGCGTGGCGACTGCTTCCTCCACAATAGCCCTTATGAGGGAAATTCCCACGCGGCCGATCACTGCATGATCGTCCCGGTCATCGACGATGAAGGCATCCTGCGCTTCTTCGTGCTGGCTAAGGCACATCAGGCGGACTGCGGCAATTCCCGTCCTTCCAGCTATCTCGCCGATGTGAAGGATTTGTACGAAGAAGGCGCCCTGATCTTTTCGGCGACGAAGATTCAGGCAGACTACGAGACCAACCACGACATCGTGCGCATGTGCCAGGCCCGTATTCGGGTCCCGGACCAGTGGTGGGGTGATTTTCTCGCGAGCCTAGGATCAGTCCGCATCGGAGAGCGCGAACTGCTCAACCTCGGCCGCGAGATCGGCTGGCATATGCTCGACGGCTACGCCGCCCGCTGGTTCGACTATTCCGAACAAAAAATGATCGAGGCAATTGGGAGATTGTCTTCGGGACGCGTCGTTCTGGAATCCGCTCACGACCCCTTCCCCGGCATCCCGGACGGCATTCCCGTCAAAGTGGACGTTGAGGTCGACACGGCCCGGGCCAGGATCATCGTCGATCTGCGCGACAATCCCGATTGCCAGCCGTGTGGTCTCAATCTTACGGAAGCTACTGCCAAAAGCGCTGCGATGATCGGCATTTTCAACGGCATCCTCGATCATCATGTCACCGCCAATGCGGGCAGCTTTCGGCGCATTGAGATTCGGGTTCGCGAAAACTGCTGCGTCGGCATTCCGAGGCACCCGGCCTCGTGCTCGGTGGCGACGACCAATCTCGCCGACCACGTCACCAATCCGGTGCAGCGCGCGATAGCGGAGCTTTCGCCCGGCTTTGGGCAAGCAGCGACCGGCCCGATCCAGCCTCCAGGAATGGGTGTCATCTCCGGGCGCGATCCCTACAACAATGACGAGCCCTTCATCAATCAAGTTCACATCGGCATTAGCGGCGGCGCCGGCACGCCGGTCACCGACGGCTTTCTGACCATGATCCATGCCGGCAACGCGGGCATGTGCCATATCGACAGTGTCGAGGTCGATGAGCTCCACCATCCAATCATCGTCTACGATCGCCATATTCTCGACGACAGCGAGGGATCTGGCACGTTCCGCGGCGCGCCGTCGGTCTACAGTGAGTACGGCCCGTGGGGCGGAAACTCCTTGACGGTCCTCTATACCGCCGATGGTACCATCACGCCTGCCGCAGGCGCTCGCGGCGGTGGCCCCGGCGGTCTGTCCAGGGCGGCAATGCGCAAGGCCGATGGTTCGGTCGTCGATCTTCCCCCCTGCTACGGGGTCACTCTGCAGCCGGGTGAGCACATGGTCTCTCACTCCGCAGGCGGCGGTGGATATGGTTCTCCGCGGGAACGCGATCCCGCGCGCGTGGTGCACGATATTGCCGAAGGGTGGATCAGCGTGCAGCGCGCACGAGACATCTACGGAGTAGCCGTCAAGGGATCTCCCGAAGACGACAATCTTGAATTGGACATCGTCCAGACACGCATCCTACGCGCCGGCCGGAGCGAACTCGCGGTGGCCGTTTAGCCCGGCCGACCCCCGGGTGTTTCTTGTCAGGCTGCCCGACAACGGGCACGATTTTCAGGTCAAGGAGAACTACGATGACAGACGTCGATTGGTCCGCTGGCGCGGCCTACATTGATGGTGAATTCATGCCTCTCAAGGATGCCAAGCTCGGTATCACCGAATGGGGCTACCGCCGATCGGACGTTACCTACGATGTCGCGGGCGTCTACTACGGCGCATTCTTCCGGCTTGACGACCATGTCAAACGCTTTCGCACCTCGATGACGAAGTTGCGGATGAACCCGAAGGAAAGCGACGAAGAGATCAAGAATATTCTCATCGAACTGGTGCGGCGCACGGGCTTGCGCGAGGCCTACGTGGCGATGGACTGTGTGCGCTCCCGCCCCCCGCGCGGCGTGCCGCTTCATCCCATAAACGGCCGCAGCTATTTGATTTGCCATGTCATGCCTTGGGTGTGGGTGTTCACGCCCGAGCAGCAGCAGCGCGGCGTGCACGCCATGATCGCGTCCCCTCAACGGATTGCGCCGGAGTCACTCGACCCGACGATCAAGAATTTCCACTGGGGCGACCTGACGCGCGGGAATTTCGAGGCGCACGATCAAGGCGCCGAAACCTGCGTCTTGCTCGATCGCGATGGAAACGTGACGGAAGGACCGGGGTTCAATGTCTTCGCCGTCAAAGATGGCAAGGTCATCACGCCGAAACGCGGTGCGCTCGAAGGCATCACTCGGAGAACAGTCCTGGAACTCTGCGACGAGTTTGGAATTCGCTGTGAGGTCCGGGATATTTCCCGCGACGAATTCGAAGCCGCCGACGAAATCTTCTTCTCGACAACCGCTGGCGGCATTATGCCGGCAAGCCGTCTTGGAACAAGAATCCTGGCGAACGACCGACCGGGTCCGATTTCCGCGCGGCTGAGAACAGCCTTTTGGGAGAAGCGGAAGGACGGCTGGCATGCGACGCCAGTATCTTACGCTTCCTGATCGCAGGGCGAAATGCAGATGCGATCGCTTTTCGACCTCGACGGCAAGATTGCCCTGGTTACGGGCTCGGGCCAGGGCATTGGCCTGGCGCTTGCCCGTGGCCTGGCGGAGTGTGGCGCCCGGGTTGTCCTGAACGGTCGCCGTGAACAGACGTTGAAGGACGCCGCCGCGGATCTGCTCACGGACGGCCTGTCGGTTGAGGCGGCGGCCTTCGACGTCACTGATGCCCTGTCGGCGCGACAGGGGATCGAGCTGATTGAGACCTCGATTGGTTCGATCGACATTCTCATCAACAATGCCGGCATCCAGCATCGATCAGCATTGGAGGATTTCCCGGAAGAGAAATGGGACGATCTTGTTCGAACCAATCTCTCCAGCATTTTCTATGTGAGCAAAGCCGTCGCCAAAGGCATGATGGGCCGCGGGCGCGGAAAGATCATCAACATCGGCTCTGTTCAGAGCGAATTGGCTCGTCCGGCCATCGCGCCCTACACGGCGACAAAAGGGGCGGTTAGAAACCTGACCAGAGGCATGTGTGCGGATTGGGCAAAGCATGGTTTGCAGGTCAATGCCATCGCGCCAGGCTATTTCAAGACGCCGCTCAACGAGGCTCTCGTTCGAGACCCCGACTTCTCCACGTGGCTCGAGCGGCGCACACCGGCCGGTCGGTGGGGCAATGTTGAAGAACTCATCGGGGCTGCAGTGTTTTTCGCCAGTGACGCCTCCTCATTCGTCAACGGCCACACGCTCTACGTGGACGGTGGAATAACAGTGACGGTGTGAACGCTTAGCGATGCCTCATCGCAAGCGTGTCTCCCCTTCGCTTCTCCATCGTCGCGAAAAGTGGACGCGGACTCTCATGCAAGAAAAACACTCTCGCGAAACTCCGCGTGCTACCCTTCGCGAAGGTAAGGTCGTGCTTGTTTTGTTACTCTGGCATCGCCCCAGCGCTGGTCAAAGGTTTTCCTGGCAACGAGCGAAGATAGCCTTCGTAGATATAGCTAGAGAAATCCTTGTCTGAGGCGCTTGTGACGTCGCTGAGCGAGCACGTGCATCCCCCAGTGTTCATCGAATGTCTCGGTGACGTTTCAGTTCTGATCAACTATGTCGGCAGGATGGGTTTGCCACGCCAGCGGACGGACTTTCTCATCCTGATGCCAAACAAGCAGCACGTCGGGTTTGAAGCTGATCACTCGCAGCATTTCAGCCGGGACAGCCCACCGCAAATCGTTGCTTTTTCTGCGAAAGGTTACGCCTTTGGCCCTGTCGGCACATCGGTGACCGAAGTCCAATTCTTCCACTTCGCACCGTCTTCTGATTGAACCCCCCAGCGGCGAGCGTCGCGCGTTCAGGCGCGGAGGCTTGGCGCTGATCATCGCGATCATCCAGGCTCATCCATGATCTCGATCCGGCTTGATGAAGGCTGCTCAGGGCTTATCAACGAAGGCCTGGACGAGTTGAACGGTTGCAGTAGGGTTTTCCTGCATGACCCAGTGACCGGAGTACGGGATCAGCCCGGTGGTTACATCGGAAGCAGCGGCGCGCATGATGTCCGCCATTTGCATGCCGAGACCCTTTTCTGCGCCCAACGCCAGCACGGGCATTGCCAGCTTCCCGTGAGCGACCGCCCATTCCCGGTTATCTTTCGCATCCTGATCGAAGGCACGATATTGCTCGAACACAGAGTGCATTGCGCCAGGGAGCGCATAAAGCGCGGCATAATGGCGTCGCGACTGTTCCGTAAAGTGCGCTGGGTCTGCCGAAAATTCGTTCCAGAAGCGATCGAGATAAATGCGCTCGCGCCCCTTCACGAGCCGCTCCATGTCGGGGCCACCAAAACGGAAATGCCAGGTCGCCGGGTTCTTTGCGATCTCATCCCATGGGCCAACCCCGGGGATCGGCGCATCAATCACTATGAGCTTGGCTACCCGGTCTGGATATTTTTCCGCAAAGGCGAAAGCGACCATGTTGCCAATATCATGCGCAACGACGTCGGATTGCACGATGTTCAGCGTGTCCATCAACTCGGCGATGTCGGTAGCCTGGCTCATCTTGGAGAAGCCGCCTGCCGGCTTCGACGATCGACCCATGCCCCGGAGATCAGGCACGATAACGGTGTGATTTCGGACGAGGCTCGCAGCCAGCGGAGCCCACATATCACCACTTTCGCCAAAGCCGTGGATCAGGATAATCGCAGGTCCGCTGCCGCCGATGCGCGCGTGGATCGTCACGCCATGCGCCTCGATCTCCTCGATGCGAAAGTCGGCCGGATAGGGCAGCTCCTGTGCCTGAGCGGGTGCGGATACCGCGAGCAAAGCAGCCGCCAGGAAGGCGAATTTGAACTTGCTCAAAAGGCGATCGGGCAAGCTTATCTCCTACAGCAGGCCCTTTTTATACGGCGCCGTTGCCCTCCAGGCATCTGTTCCAAGGCAGTGCTTTACCCCCACAATGGTATGTTGCCACCTGGTGAAACGCCCTGGCGACCTGATGCATCGCGTGGCCAAGGGGTGCGGATCCCGTCTTCATGCCGGGACGACTGCACGAGAAAATTACGATCGACGTTAATTGGCGCTACCGCTGGTGAGGTGGAGGATGTTGCCATCCGGATCCTTGAACCAGATCACGCGAAGCGCGCCCCTCACGTGAACTCCGTCGATTACCCGGTCAAAGCCCTCGGGATATTCGTCGAGCGCCACCCCCTTTGCACGCAGGTCCGCGGCGATTATCTCGACTTCGTCGCCTACCGCCCAGATGACGGCATTCGCTCGATTGGTACCGGCGTAATCGCTGAGATAGATATTGAGCTTCGTTGCACCGGCTCCGAAGACGAAGCCGTTGCCGTGGTCGGCGAGAAGCGGCAAGCCGAGGATACTCTCGTAGAAGGCCCTAGCCCGAGCGAGGTTGGCGCACGGCACAATCGCCGACGATGCATGATCCTTGAGCATGTCTGTACCTTTCAAATCAACGGCTATGGGCACCGGAGGGACATCGTCTTTCAACAAAACCCAATCGTTTCCTTAAAGGGTCGTTTGCCCACCATATCTTCGTATGTTCTCAAATTCGGTGGCCGCCCGACGGGCCGGGCCAGCAGTCGAGGTGACCGCTTACTCCGTGGCAACGTTTTCGAGGAATGTCGCCGACGGCACGAAGAACAGAGCGCCGGTGACGGCGCGGCTGAAATCCAGCAGTCGATCGTAGTTGCCTGGCGGCCGGCCAACGAACATGTTCTCCAGCATCTGCTCGATTCTGCGCGGCGAACGGGCGTAGCCGATGAAATACGTGCCGAACTCACCCTTGCCGGCGTCGCCGAACGGCATGTTGTCGCGCACAATCTGCAACTGCTCTCCGTCCTCGACGATCGTGGTCAGCGCATTGTGCGCGAAGATCGGTTTCACGGCATCGTCGAGCTCGATGTCAGAGATCTTTTTTCTGCCGACAATTTCCTCCTGCTGCTCGATGGGAAGCGTGTTCCAGCCTTTCAGATCGTGCAGGTACTTCTGCACGATCACGTAGCTTCCTCCCGCAAAGGAGGGGTCCTCCTCGCCGATGATCGTGGCCTTGACAGCGTCGTGATCCACCGGGTTTTCGGTCCCATCGACGAAACCGATCAGGTCGCGGTCATCAAAGTAATTGAAGCCGTGCACCTCATCCGCCACCAAGACCGCGCCATCGAGCCGCGACATGATCTGTGTCGCCAGCTCGAAGCAAAGATCCATCCGGGCGGCACGGATGTGAAAAAGGATGTCCCCTGGCGTCGAGACGGCGTTATGCCGGCCGTGGATCTCACGAAACGGGTGTAGTTCCGTCGGCCTGGGCGCTCCAAAGAGCCGGTCCCACGCATCAGATCCAAACGCCATGACGCATGACAACCGACCCTCGAGGTCACGGAACCCAACGGCGCGCAGTAGCGTGGAAAGATCGCTGCATAAAGCGCGCACGGTTGCTTCGTGGTCCGGTCCGGAATTGATCGTCACGACGAGAAAAATTGCGGACCGCGTCAGTTGCGCGACGACCGGTTGCGAAACAGCGGATGGCACAGTTGCGTCCACAATATATATCCTTTCGATATGTCACTCTGTACGAGGCAGTCGACGGGCAAGGCGCAGCAAGGCGGAATTGCGATTTTCTCAATACGAGTCGCCGCAGGATCACTTCGCATCAGCCAGGCATCAGCTTGCCTGTCAGTATTCCCCGACATCGATAACAGCCTGGGCGAAGGCCTGTGGGGCTTCCTGCGGTAAGTTATGGCCGATACCGCCAGTGATGATCCGGTGGTCGTATCTGCCTGAAAATTTCTTGGCGTAGGCGCTGCTGTCGGGGTGGGGTGCGCCATTGGCATCACCCTCGAGGGTGATGGTGGGCACGTTGATCAGGGGACTTTCGGCCGACCGTTTTTCCAGACCGTCAAATTCCGGCTCGCCTTGTGCCAGGCCGAGCCTCCAGCGGTAATTGTGGATGACGATGCTGACGTGATCCGGGTTGTCGAGGCACGCTGCACTGCGATCGAACGTGGCGTCATCAAAGTCCCATTTCGGCGAGGCGATCCGCCAGATAAGGTTTGCGAAGTCACGCCGGTATCGTTCGTAGCCCGCCCGCCCGCGTTCCGTGGCGAAATAGTATTGGTACCACCATTGGAGCTCTGCTTTCGGCGGCAACGGCATTCTGTTTGCCGCGAGAGCGCCGATCAGATAGCCGCTGACCGAGACAAGGGCTTTGCAACGCTCAGGCCAGAGCGCCGCGATGATGCAGGCCGTGCGCGCGCCCCAGTCATAGCCGGCCATGGTCGCATGGCTGATCTTCAGCGCATCCATCAATTCGATGACATCGACAGCCAGCACAGACTGCTGGCCGTTGCGGGCCGTCTGGCTGGAGAGAAAGTGTGTCGTGCCATGGCCGCGTGCATACGGAATGATCACGCGATAGCCCGCAATCGCCAGCAACGGAGCGACTTCGACAAAGCTGTGGATGTCGTAGGGCCAGCCATGAAGGAGGATAACCACGGGACCGCCGGGCGGACCCGCCTCAGCGTAACCGACATTCAGGACGCCAGCGTCCGCTTGCCTGAGCACTGCGAAGGAAGCGGCCGTCGACCGCTCTGTCGTTGCTCCATCCAACCCTGAAACAGCTCCTGCATGAGCTGAGCGAACTGTCGTGAACTGAGTAGCCAGACTGATCGCCGCAACGCCGACAAAGGCCCTGCGATATCGATCGATCGCTTTCGGCGGTTCTGCATTTTCCATTGTTGCAACCTCTTTCCAGGCAAGATCGGATGCCCTGCTGTTTGACTTGGCAGTGCCAGGCTGCATGCCCTGGCAATCGTTCAGGACGGCCGGGAGTGAGTGACGCCACCACCTGAAGTTTGACGCCCCTGCCGGGCAACGTAGGAGGCTGCGTCTGTACGTGGGAAGACGATGCGGAGTGGCGCCTCGGCCTCCATTTTTAGAAATTCGGGGCGTAACCCATCGCCGCGCTTGGCAGCGATCAGGTGGAGGTTCTGCAGCAACGCAAGCATGACTGGCTCCTCTGTTGTATGCCTTGGCTCAGGGGCGATAGGACGCGCGACCGGCCAACTTCACAGTTAGACGAGACCCTCACGATCCATCGCGGCGCGCACAGCCGGCCGTGCCGCAATTCGGGTGCGGAGCGCTTCCAAAGGCGCGGGGATAGGAACTTGGAAGCGGGCGGCCCAGAGCAGCATCACGAAAAGGTAGAAATCCGCGACGCTGGGTTTGTCGCCGAACAGATAGTCGGTCTTGAGTTGGTCCGCGAACAGGCCGAGTTGCGTCGTAATCGTCGCGCGCGCTTTGGCCTTTTCAGCATCGCTGCCTTGGTGCCACATGGGCTTGAAGCTTCGGTGTATTTCCGTCGAGACGTAGGTCAGCGCTTCGAGAACGCGCGTGCGGCCCATTGGCCCTTCCACTCCCAGTGCCGGGTATCGCGACGCGATCCAATCGAGGACGGCGATGTTTTCTGTCAGCGTTTCCCCGGTATCCAGCACGAGGGCTGGAACATACCCCTTGCGCGTCACGATGTTGAAATCCTCCCCGGAACCGGTCCGCTTGGTTTTGAGATTGACGGTTTCGCGCTCGAAGGAAGCACCAGCCTCCTCCAAGGCGATGTGGTCGGCCAGGCTGCAGGCGAGAGGGCTGTAGTAGAGTTTCACGGTCTTTCCCTTTCTGAACCCCCGATGACGTTTTGAAAAATTGGCCGTCGTCGGGCGCGGGGCTGCTCATCGCGATGCGCCGGTCATCCTTGCCGGCGGCATCCACGTCGTCGGCATCCAACGTCGCTCCAGAGAACTCGCACTTGGCGGTGGGGATGGCTACGACACCGACAGCTAGGCGTGCCTATGCCGAGGTATGGTCGAGCTGAAACAATTTTTCCGTGGTTGCCGCACGCTCAACGCCGAGCGTCTCAGCTCAAATCAGGAATGGCATCAGGAGGAATCAAAGTCCCCGCCCTCCTGCACATGGCGTGCTCGACAGTCCGACCAGCCCTTCGCTCAGGAGACCATAGATGAAGGTATTGCAAGCGCGTGCCCTTGGCACAATGGCTCACATCTTGCCTTGGTTGGCATATTTCAAGCTGACATGCGGCGCGAAGACCGAAGCATGGATTTTGCGCGAAGAGCCGCCGACGCAATAAAGCAGTTTTTTCCAAAGCCAGGAGTCATCATGATGCCGGAGGTGACCATGGGTCCGGCGCCCATCCGCAGTTGCCTGCGACCGACGCCGTGCATACGGCATCGAGCAAAAAAGCAGACAAGAATGCCGGCATACCGCAGACCGTCCGCAGGCCGATCGGTCCCAAGGAAGAATCTGGCCGGGGCAACTGGGGCCGTTAACCCTGACGGCATTGATTTCAGGACTGGGCAAGGCCTCGGGCTTTCCGCCGTCTCAACCGGCAAACGGCATTCCCAACCCTGGCCAGCACGGTAACCGCGACGAACCCGCTCGCAATCCCGAGTTCGCGGCACGGCTCTGGCGCCGATGTGACCCGCTTCGTAAGCATGGACCTCATGTATGGTTGACCAAGCGGACGACAACTCCGGTGTCAAGATGGCCGCCGTCTCGGTCGAGGCCAGCAGCCTCGGCGACCAATTGGCGACCATCCATCTAGGATTGAAGGCATCGCCGGTCCGCAACTGGCTGCTCTGGACGTCGGTTGGAATCGTGGCAGTCATTGGCGCGACATCGATCGGCCAGGTCGTGCTCAACAGCTGGAACCAGCCCTTCTACGACGCGCTGGCGCGCCGCGACTTGCCGGTTCTCCTATATCAGCTTGTGATCTTTGCCCTTATTGCCGGCAGCCTTCTGGTGCTCGGTATTAGCCAGGCCTGGCTTAACCAGATGATCCGGCTGAAGCTGCGCGAGGCGTTGACGCTCGACCTAATCGACCAATGGATGCACCCGGCGTGGGCGTTGCGATTGACAAATGCCGGTGCTATCGGCGTCAATCCCGATCAGCGCATGCAGCAGGACGCCGCGCATCTTTCCGATCTGTCGACGGACCTCGGGGTCGGGCTGCTGCAGTCGTTCATCCTGCTGGCGTCTTTTATTGAGGTGCTTTGGCGGGTTTCTTCTGGCTTCGTCTTCCACATTGGCGGTTATCCCTTGGCGATACCAGGTTACATGGTGTGGGCGGCGCTGCTTTATGCCGGCATAGCATCGTGGCTGAGTTGGCTGGTGGGGCGCCCGCTGGTCAATCTCGACGGTGATCGTTACACACGGGAAGCGGAACTGCGCTCCTCCATGGTGCGCATCAACGAAAATGTCGATGCCATCGCGCTCTCTCATGGCGAGGCCGACGCTAAGCGACGGCTCGAAAGGGACCTCAGTGCGGTGCTGGCAGCAATGCGGCGCATCTACACCGCCCAGATCAACCTGTCATGGGTGACCAACACTTACGGCTGGATTGGCATCGTGGTCCCAATCCTTATCGCGGCACCTGTGTATTTCTCGGGCCAGATAGGCTTCGGCGGACTGATGATGGCAGTCGGCGCGTTTAACCAGATGAATTCTTCGCTGCGCTGGTTCATCAACAACGTCGGCAGCATCGCCGACTGGCGCGCCACGCTGATGCGTGTTGCCGATTTTCGCATCGCGCTGAATAAGACCGACGTGGTGCACGACATGGAAAAGCCCGTCGAAGTCGGCGACAATGCCGATGGGCCTGACCACCGAGAAACTTGAGACCTGCTGTCCCGAATAGAAGGGCAGGTAGCCTCTTCTCGCCGCTGGACGAGGTTGTCCCCCACTCCCCTCACGGATTGCTTTGAGAGTAAGGACAGACGTCAACTTACACCGTCTGCTAAATGCTATTGGCCGGGCAACGTCTTTGCTCCTCGGAGCGGAGGAATGCCACTTGGCATGTATCCCGGGGATCGCACACCCCTGACGAACTGTGACCGAGCGCATCGATGTCTTCTACAATCATCGCGCCTGAACGCCCTAGACTTTAGCATCGACGAACAGGTGCCTGCGTAGAATTGGCGGGTATCTGGGACTGCCCCATTCTCCGCGTACCGGCCACCTCCGTGGCACGGCTGAAGAAGGAGATGAAAATGAGAAATGATGTACCAAGCAAGAGGTTGGAATGGACCAACCTTATTCTCGGCGCAGGCTTGGCCTGCGCGGCAATCATATTCGTCGGGCTACCTGCTGCGGCTTGGGACGCTGGGGTCGTGGGCGTGCTGATTGTGTGCAGCTCTGCCGTGGCCCTCTACCGCTACGGGGACTGGACGGAATGGTCCAACCTCACCTTGGGTTGCTGGGCGGTGATCGCTCCGTTTCTGCTCGGCTTCGGATCGGCGCAGGGGCCGATGTGGACGCATGTCCTGGTCGGAGTTTGCGTAGCGACAATAGCTGCGGCGCAACTTGTGGCAAGTCGCAGGACGCAAGCTCATTCGAGCTCCAACTAACTCTGTTGCCCGGAGGGCGCCGCGGCGCGGCAACGGGAGGTTTCGGCTTGCCTCCTGTGCCTCGGCGTCTCCAACGCTGCTGCGCGGCTGCAGCGCTCAAACCAGATGGAGCCCTATACTCAGGCTAAGTCTGTCTAAACAAACCTCCATGCCCACATCGTTTGTCGTGTTGCACCGGCCTCAATGCTTCCGTTACGTCAGATATTGAGGAGAAGTTGTCGTTTTCCTCAGCCCCGAATTCGCAGTCTCCGGAGCGATGAAAGGAGATTGCGTTCGATCTTAGCTTTAGAAAGTGACTGTGAAAAAAGGCGCGGTCCGTCTCACACCATTCAACGATTGTCAGCCGCCTCCAACCTATTTCAGTGCCAGTTGAAGATGGCTTCGGCTGCCGGGAAAGCAGTCGCAGAATCGGTAAAAAACGGGGGCGCTTTGCGAACTGAGTAGACGCGGCCACGATGACAGGTCGGCCGGGGAAGCGGATCCAGAGGGTCTCAGATGAAACTAACCTCATTGCGGCAGCGCCGCGCCATGGCCTACCGTGATTAGCGTTGGATGCGTTTTGGTTACGCTTTTAACCCATGAGCCATCTGACCTGTTGGTCGTTGTCGCAATTGTCTGGTCTGCATGGGTTGGAAGGCGGGATTGGGTGCCGTAGCAGCCGCCAGCTTGGTGTCAGCGGCTATCCTGCTGTCGCCCGAATACGTCACAGAGAACGGTCTTGCTCGGTTCGCGGCGTTTGTTTCGGGGCGTTTGCACTTTGGCTGGTGGTAAGAATCTTCGGCACCATCAGCTTCTATGACCGGCTTTACCAGGCCGAGGAAAGGCGCGAGATCATGGATGCCGACGACTTTTCTTGGTGGCGGAGATTTGTCTATCCCGACGATGTCGAGGCGAGCATGGCGCAACGGCGCCACAGCCTAGAGACGGGCGAGCCTATGATCGAAGAAGCGTTTGCGCCGGCTCGATGGCACCTATCAGTGGTTTCGCGATACCGGTGTTGCCTCGCGCGATGACCAGGGGCGAATCGTCGGCTGGCATGGCTATACCGAGGAAATAGACGACCGGCGCAAAGCGGAGACCGTGCTGCTCAGGAGCGAGAGGGAGCTCAGGCTGCTGATCGATACGGTGCCCACGATGATCTGGCTGATGACGCCGGCGGGATTGCCGTACTATTTCAACAAACGGTTCGCAGACTGGGCGGGCATCAGTTGCGCAAGCCGCCGCTCCGTTTCGCCGCATATAACGACAAGGCCAATGCCAGGCTTCGAAAGCGAAAGCGCCGCAGCTTGCACCGCCGAGTTGGCCTCGATCACCATAAGGCGAGCCTTTGTCAGCGCGTTAAGTTGTTCGATGTGCATCAAAGTCCTCCGAGTCGCCCTACCTCCTGTCGACCTCACTTTTCGAATGTCGTCAGGTTTGTGTCGTCCGTATCGACGACGAACACGGCAAGCAATCGAGCAGGCTCGGTGGTGCTGGCATTTCCGCTGACGCCGTGATGATCACCGGGGAACTCGGACCAACTGTCCCCAGTGCGATAGGTGGTCACCGGCCCATTATTGACCTGACTGCGGATCGCGCCTTCCAGAACCGTTGCGAAGATAAAGGCCGACTTCGCGTGAGTATGTGACGGGGAGCTGCCGCCAGGCCCATACTCGACCAGCACGGCACGCATGCTCTTGCCGGGCACATTCGGGAGTTGGTGGTCATAGACCATGGTCACCTTTGCGCCTGAAGAATCGTCTGCCTTGGCCTCGGTTGCAAAAACAGCTGCAAGAGCAGCGGTACAGAGGATGGTCTTAATCATAGTTTGGGTTCCTTGTTTGCGATGAGGTGAAGAAGGGATCGTCGGCCGATGGGAGGGCCGGCCGGCGATCAGGCTCTTGCCGGGGGCAGCGGCGTGAGCCTATGACCTGATGAAGGCGAGCAGATCAGTTGACTATGTCGCGCTGGGTCGTGACATGACGTGCGTGCGGAAAACTCTCAGAGACCTTCAGTGTCCCGCGTTTCAGGATCTTTGCGGCCAAGGCATTGGCTGGAAAGAAGCGGGGGTTGGTCCTCGCGCTGATCGCGCAAAACCAATTTGCCGTTGCTTCTTCGGCCCCGCATTACGGCCGTTCTGTCGGCTTTTGCCATGTAGCGGCCCTCAGTCAATGTTTCGATGAAACGCGACGCCTGCCAGTCTTTTGGCCACGGGCCGGCGACATATTTCTCGTCTTTGTAGACAAAGAAGACAGAGTAGCCGTTTGCGTCCGCTTCCTCTTTTACGCGGTATGTCATTTTATCTGCCTTACACGCTGCTTGAACTTTCGTTCGAAATTGGAAAGCAACTTAATTTGATTGCGCAACGGAGATCGATCTTGATGCCACCGATGCGTCGAGCGGCACGCAAATCACAGATCAGTTCCGCTGGAGCTGGGCGTGTCCGAACCAGTCTTCAAAGTCCGTTGCACCGATGCGCGGATGATCGCCTGGCACGAGGGAGCGATCGTTAAGCTCCGTGCCAAAATAGCGTGCCTGGGGATCCGCTGTTACTTTGCGCGGATCGTTCGTTGCCTTCAGAAATCTAGCAACGAGGTCGCTCATGCGGATCGGCTCTGGGCCTGCAATCTCGATCACGCCATTGACCGGTGGCGAAAGCGCCACATCCGTCATGATGTCCGCGACGTCGTCAGACGCGATTGGTTGAAAATAGGCATTCGGAACTGTCGTGATGTCCCCGACAGTACCCGACTGGGCAATGCCGCTCAGAAATTCGAAAAACTGCGTCGAGTGGACGATCGTGTATGGGATTGCGGAGCCTCGGATCAGTCTTTCCTGAGCCATCTTGGCGCGCATGTAGCCGCTATCAGGCAGACGCTCGGCGCCCACGATCGAACGGGCGATGTGGTGCTTCACGCCGGCGTTTTTTTCTGCTGCGAGCAAGTTCCGGCCAGAGGTCTCGAAGAACTCCAGAACGGCCTTGTCCTCGAAAGAGGGCGAATTCGCCAGGTCGATGACGACCTGCGCTCCCGCAAGCGCTTCGGAGAGACCCTCGCCGGTGATCGTGTTGACGCCGCCGTTAGGTGACGCTGCGAGCACATCATGGCCCTTCTTACGCAGCCTCTCGACTGTCTTCGAGCCGATCAGTCCGGTTCCACCAATAACAACGATCTTCATGACGTATTTCCTCGCCTTCGTGATTCAGGTTCGATTTTCTGATCGAGCGGCCAATTGGCCGGCGCATCGCTTGTCTTCGTTCGAGACAGTGCACCGGGGCTGCCGGTCCAGGCTATCGACCGGAAGCATCTGTCATGCGATGCGAAGGTCTAGGGGCTGTTGAGAATCATCGAGAGTTGATGACGGCAGCGCATGCGTAGATCATCGCGGAGAAGTTGCGATCAGTTTTCTCGCTGCGCATTGCGATGCCTT
>NZ_JAMYQP010000038.1:0-65426 GCF_040320945.1 Mesorhizobium sp. M0587 | reverse complement strand
GCGAGTGGCCCGCGAAGCGGTTGCGCGGCAGGCCGGTATCGAGAACGGTGACCTTGCGGCGGGCACGGCCGAGCTGCAGGGCGCCGGCGAGACCGGCAAAGCTCCCGCCGATGATGATGACGTCATCCATGGTGATAGGCTCCGTGTCGTGGATGGAGGGGGGTAGATTTGGTCTGGCGCGAAAGCGGTCCAGGGAAACTCGGTTTGGAAGACAGGGTAGAAATCCAATCTTTGGCTTGCACATTTCAGAAACTGCATGGTATCGTAATGCAAGAATTAGAATACCGTCAAGGACTGGAATTGTCATGGGCGAAAATAGTCAGGCCCGGCGCGGCCGGCCCGCCAACCAGGCGCTTGGCCAAACGATAGTCGACGCCGCGGGCGAACTCTTTGTGGAATTGGGTTTTCAAGCGACGACATTGGACAAGGTCGCCCAGCGGGCGAAGATATCCAAGCTCAGCATCTATCGGCACTTCGAGAACAAGGAGGCGCTGTTCAGCGCGGCCATCGCGGCCGGCTGCCATCAGTTGTTTGCACCACAGGCCCTTCTTGAAGGCGTCGACGGTTCGGCCGAAGATCAGCTCATGGCGGTGGGATCATCCCTGCTTCGCACGCTGTTGAGATCAGACGTCCGCAGTGTCGAAGCCATGGTCATGGCCGACAAGACGAATCAAAAGTCGTTAAGCAAACTCCATTACGAAGCCGGCCCCGCCCATGTCATCGCCCAAATCGAGGCCCTGTTGCGTCAGTTGCATGCGAAGGCGGTTCTGAACGTGCCCGATCCTCTCCGGTCCGCCCGCTTGTTTGCCGCGCTTTTCAAAGGATCCGATCTCCTGATTATCGCATGCTTCGATGAGGCGAGAGCAGAGGACGACAACGAAATCGAATCCTATTGCCGGTCGGCCGTCGCCATGTTCATCGCCGGGCACGGTGGCAACGACCACGCGGCAGGATAAGATCGACATCATCGGTAGCTCTCACCCCTTCGAGAACGATGGGGTCAGTAATGTAGAGCGCGGTCGTGCAGCCGCCGACGAAGACCAGGCGCGCGCGCACTCCTCGCCGAGTGCCTCGGCGACGGCCTTCAACAATCTTCAACGGACCCCGGACTGTCATCCCAGCCTGTGTACGAGCAGGTCGGCGGCGAGCTTGCTTTCGCGTTGATTGCCGACGCGGATCGCGTCGATGAGGGCCAGATAGGCGTAGAGCCGCCTGTCTTTCTCGCAGGCCTCCGGCACGCTTTTGAACAGCGGGTCGACCGACTGACCCATTTGTTTTGCATGCGCGTAGGGCCAAACGCAGATGAGATTGCCAGCGCTGTGCAGGGATTCACGTAGCACAGGGGCCGCGAACGCCGTCGGCAACCCGCGCTGCATGGCTCCTGGTTTCGCCGGAAAGACGAATTTCACACCGTGGACGATGAACTCGCGCAGATGGCGCCGGCTCGGTTTAGGCCGGTCTGTCTTCCTGTCCTTGATCGCAAGGCCCGCCGCAATGCTGCGCTTGAGCGAAGCGCCGATCTCCGTTTTGCTGATTCCGAGGGCTGCCTCGAGGCCGCGCACAGAATAAGCATCCTCGCCCGCGGCTAGCCCGAGCGGCGTAGATTCGTCACCGATATCCTTTGCGCTGTCCTCCAAGCTCGCCAGCTTGAGCAGAACGACAATATCCTGCCTCTTCATCATGTCCTCTGTCCTCGGACAGAGGACAGCTAATCATCATACACACTGAGTGTCAACGATCACAAACGGGTTGTTCTCGGCGGTGAGTCGACGGTTTCCACAGCAACCGCTCGGCATGCCGCTAGCAACCGCAGTCCTCGAGCCTCGTCCTCAGTCCCGGGACGGTGGACAAGCGCGGGATCGATCCCGCGCACCACACCGGTTAATGCTCCGAGGTGCTGGAGGAGCCCGGTCTCCCAAGCCAGATCAGCATCGCTCCGCGTGCCAAGGCGGGCTGCTGCAAACCGCCGACCGACTTGCACGCTCCAAACATCATTGGCGACTCCGCCAGTGAGCCGCTCCAGCCGGCTGGCGTCTTTCCCCCAAATAATTCGAGTGCTTCCCATCGCATTCGCGACACTTTCAAGGCTTCAGGTCAGTTGGGCAATGATACCGTCGACGACACTCGGGACGGTGCCGGCCGTGTCGACATTGATCCCGGCGGGAAGGTATTCGCGGGTCCCATGGTAGCGGAGTACCAACGCACGCTCGTCTGGCTCGAAACCCGGCTCATTTGGCCGTCCATCCAGACGTTGGTTCAGCGTCTCGACATCTATATCGAGCAGGAAAACCTTGTCGAATAGGTGCAGGAACTTATGGAAGTTGCGGGAGCCGCCGCAGAAGAAGGTGACTGGGTGGGTGGTGTCGGCGACCAAGGATCGGACTTTGTCGACAGGCCAAATCCAGTGCGCGTAACTCCAGGCGAAGCGGTCCGCGACGCCTTCAGGTGGTCCGGCCAGTGCCTGGCCTGTCTCGGGGTCGCCGACATAGGCCAAGACCCGGTCACCATGGATGACGTGGTAGCCGCGCCGTTCCAGTTCGGTAGCGACAGACGTTTTTCCAGTGCCGGAACCGCCCTCGATCAGATAGTTCTTGATGCCCATGGGCGCCGTTTACCACGGCTTTCAATTCGGCGAGAAGAGACTCTATGTGCGGACGGTTCACCCAACGAATTCGCCTAATCAAAGGCAGCTTTCAGGACTTTGCGGATTTGCTGTGAAGGTCCGAAATGGGGTCGTTTGCCGACCGGCGGCTTTCATGTTGCGGCGGAATCTGATTCAGGTCCGCATGAGCTGATATGACCTGACCGACTTCGAGTGTCGCCTGATCGAGCCGCTTCTCCCCAACAAACCGCGTGGCGTGGCGCGCATGGTTGACCGTCGCGTGTTGAACGGCATCTTCTGGCTGCCGCGATCCGGTGCGCCATGGCGCGATCTGCCAGAGCGCTACGGTCCGCGCACGACCACCTACAATCGCTTCGTGCGCGGGCGAAAGGCCCGCGTGTGGAGCGGCATGATGGATTCCACGGCGGCAGCATACGACGGCAACATTCAAATGGTCGACAGCACATCAATCCGGGCGCACCAACAGGCTGGCCTCCCAATTCGTCAATGCTCGTCTTCCTCGATATGGCCACCCCGCGTCTGGGGCAGACAGGCGTCTAACAGCGCGGCCGGGCGAGGAACAGAGACAAATGCGCGCGGACCTGCTTACCCTGCGGGAGCCCTAGGTCAAAACTCAATCAACTGGCTGCCGCCAATGGCCGAGATGGGTGGAAGCAGTCGTCTAACAGCTAGTTCATGGTATTTCCATCCCGGAAGATAGCTGCGCCGCGCTGGGCTGCCGCTGAATGCTGGTGATTGATGTCGAATATCTGCTCCGAGTCCCAACTACGGTTGCGCAGCGTCGATGCGCGGAATCTTGGCGAAAGAACAAGAAAACCTGGCTCAATTCCTGAAAGTCTCATCAGAGAAGGCTACACCGAAGCTGAAATTCGCTCTGGTATCAGGGTGGTAACGCCAGAGGAGGGCTGGAGCACTGGACGCCTGCGAATCCAAAGAGCGTCGCTTTGGCGCTCAACCTGTCGATAGGGTGGGACAATGGGGTTGGGGCTGACAATTTTACCGTCTATATCATCACGAACGCATTCAGAGATCGGATCAATATAGACCCTCATCCGGTAATTAGCGTCGAGGATTTTAACTGGCCTGATCTGCTCAAAAGCATTCTAAATATCCTTACAAAATGTGAAGGGAATTCATGGAAGGAAAGTGTTCGCGAATTGTGCAAGCGATTTGAGTGGGAATATTCTGGTATGGCGGAATATGAATCTTGGCTTCGATCAGATGGTTAAGGCCTAGACGGAAAGGCCAGGGTAAATAGTGATCTCGGTCTTGCCCAGGCTGGGTTTGAGACGGTCAGGTACCCTGCGGCGGTAACGCCAGCTCCCGCTCGCCATCTCTTGCGCGTATCGCAAAATAATTCCCATGCGGCTCCTCCGTGTACAGCTCTGTGTACAGAAGGGGCCCGCAGCCTACTGGCATCGTTGATTTACTTGGCAAATTGCCAAGGGATTGGTGCCCAGAAGAGGACTCGACCGCCGAGCGGCGGTACGGCGTTTCTGGCCGCTGCTTGTGGCTTTGCGGTGCGTTGTGGCCGCGATAGCCGGCGTCGGCGAGGATGCGGCCGATCTCGTTGCCGATGGTCTCTTCCACATCGGGGATGACACTCACCAGTGTGTGACGGTCATAGGGATTGCCGGGCAGTGCTTTTGTATGCAGAGCGAATTGGCCGCCCTTGGAGCGCCTCAACTTGCGGATAGTTCACGGCCGACTCTTCAAGCTGAAGCATTTTCCGTCGCGTTGCCACTCGCGATGACAAGTTGGCCGACAACCCTTGGCCGTTGAGAAGAGCCCGCATTCGTCGAGCTTTGTTTCGAAGCGAGATCGTCCCGACTGCCAACGGCGGAAGCTGATCGATGGCTGTCACATGAACCAACTGATGAGCATCCCGAACATGCACATCGCCATGGCGATCGTGGAGGCCCAGCCCAGCCAGCGCAACCACCCCTTGATGGTGAAGTCGCCCATGACCTTCGGCTGCGCCGTCATGACCATCATAACCGTCATGACCGGAACGGCGACGACACCGTTGATAACAGCTGTCCAGTACAGCGCTTTGATAGGATCAATTGGACTGAACGTGATCGCTGCTCCGAGCCCCGTCGCTGCGGCAAGAGTGCTGTAAAACGCCACAGCTTCCTTAGGTCTGCGCGACAATCCCACCGGCCATCGTCTCGCTTCGCCAATGGCGTAAGCCGCCGCGCCGGCCAGGATCGGCACCGCTAGCAACCCAGTACCGACGATGCCGAAAGCGAAGATGGCAAAGGCAAAATCGCCGGCAATCGGCCGCAACGCTTCGGCCGCTTGAGCGGATGTCTCGACGTCGGTGGTGCCGGCTTTATGCAAGGTCGCCGCGGTCGCGAAGATGATCGCCAACGCGATGATATTGGAGAATGCCATGCCTATGAGAGTGTCGCCGCGAATTCGCGAGAACGCGTCGAGCGCCTGACGTGGAGCCCTCAACAACGATTTTCTGTGATGTTTTGCGTGGACCTCTTCAGCCTCCTGTGACGCCTGCCAGAAGAAGAGATAGGGCGAAATCGTCGTGCCGAAGATCGCGAGAAGTGTGGTGAAGAACTCGCTGCTCCAGATGATTCTGGGAACCAGCACGCCACCGAGTGCTTCGCCCCAGGGAACTCGCACGGCGAATACGACCGCGACATACGAGAACAGGCTCAATGTCATCCACTTCAGGATGAGCGCATAGCGATCGTAGTTCACGAAAACGATTCCGACCACGCAAACCGCTGCGAACAGCACGACGTAGAGCACCGCCGGCCCGCCAATCAAAAGCTTCGTCGCATCCGCCATGGCGCTGAGGTCCGCGCCGATGTTGATGGTGTTTGCGATGAACAGAAGAGTTACGATGGATTGCAGAAGCCAATTTGGATAGTGGCGGCACAGATTGCCTGCGATGCCATGTCCGGTCGTCCTTCCGACGCGCGCACTGATTTCCTGAATTGCGACCATCAGAGGATAGGTCAGCAGCATCGTCCATCCGATGCCAAACCCGAGTTGCGCCCCCGCCTGACTATAGGTGCTGATCCCGGATGGATCATCGTCGGACGCGCCCGTGATGAGGCCCGGCCCGAGTCTGCCCAGAATCTTCTTCGCCGCGGGAGCGGCAGAGGAACTCGGCTGGTCTTTCCTGGCGGCCGTCAGTTCATCCATCGTGACCGATCCACAGAGCAAAACCAGCGGCGCCGATGGCCGCCAACACCTGCCCGACGACGATCAAGGGAACCGTACGGCCAAAGTGCCTCTGAAGCAGACGTGACACGACGGTGGCGCCTAAAGAGATCGCCAAAAGAACACCTGCCGTCTGCGTCCTGCGGAACATGACGTTGTCCGGCTGAGAGTGCATCCATAACTTCTTAGAAGGATTAAGGTTCCTGGATGTGCTTATCCCACTGGGAAGGCACAACTTTCGTTGCCCACAACCGCTCGCGAAGATCCTTGGAAAGAGGTCGGGTCATCAGATGCTGGCCTCAATCCCCTTCGATTCCGCCAACCGCTCTAACACTGCTGGCAGGTCCGGGTGGTCTTATTTGGCGGTCGAAAACTCAAAACGATCGAAACGGAAGACTGCCGTATACTCATTGGGTCGCTCCGGCGTCCCGGCAGGATTGCGGAAGATCGCGCCGCAGGTTGTCTGATCTTTCGGAATGGCGTCGCACAGGAAGTTCTGCTGCACCCAACTGGTTCCTTTATCTATCCATGCGCCTCCCCCGCGCAGGTCACGACCGAGGATGAGCGACCTGATCTCCGAACCGGTAAGCCGGTCCTTCGCATCCCGATCGACCTCTTCCGGTAACTCCGGCAAACCGGCCTTGTCCAGGCCGTCCAGCAGACGCCCGACGTCAGCCGGGTTCTTGAACACAAAATACCTTTGCGTGACCAACTGATTTGCCCCTCCATCCTTTCGTTCCAACATGACGTTCCTTAGCCTGTCACTATAGGCCGCGACCTGGTCACTGCGCCCGAGATGTGCGTAGGCCGAAACCAACACCTGCAGGCCATAGAATTTCGGCCATGGATCAGGCGATTGGAGATCGATCCTTTCGAGGTAGTCGACAGCTTCCTCGAAACGACCCTGGCCAAATGCAGCCAGCCCAGCCTGGTAGTGCCGATGGTCATTGTCGCCTGGGTCGACACGGTTGGCCGCGACGAGATAGTCGCGCGCCTCGTTCGGCCTGCCATTGAAATTCAGGGCCTCTGCCAGCCCGACGTAGTTCAGGGGATCGCTCGGGTCGAGCGCCACTGCCTTGAACATAACCGCGACTGCCTCGTCGGACCGATGCTCGCGAACCAGCAAACTGGCGACGAGCTGATAGTAGGACGGCGAAGGATGCTTGGCCGCCTCGCCCAGGTACTTGTAGGCGTTATACAGCGCACCGATGTCCGAAACGGTTAATGCTTTGATCCGCGGCCCGTCCATGTCCCAATAGGCCCACGCGAGCGAGGCTGCCGCTGCGCCGAAATCCGGATCGAGTTCCAGCGCCTGCTGGAAAAACCTCACCGCCTGCGCAAACTCGTCTGGAGTATTGCGACGATTGTAGATTTCCATGCCCTGGAGGTAAGCTTCGTAGGCTGCAGGATTGCGCGTGCCGCCCGCGACATCTGCCTTGCCTTGGACGCTCACGAGACGGAGCTTGAGCGCGCCTGCGATGCTGACTACGACCTTGTCCTGCAGCGCAAATACATCCCTCCACTGGCCGTCGAAACGTTCTGCCCAGAGATGACCGGTGGTCGAGCCGTCGATCAATTGCGCGTTGATACGCATGTCGTCGCCGACCCGGCGTATCGAGCCCTCCAGAATGTACCGGACACCAAGCGCTGCGGCGACCTCAGCGGGTTTGGTCTCCTTGTGCTTGTAGGTGGAAGCCGCATTTCGCGATACGACGAACAGGCCGGGCACGCGTGCAAGTTCTGTGGTCAGGTCCTCGGTAAAACCGTCAGCCAGATAACCTTGCGCCTTGTCGTCGCTGAGATTGTCAAACGGAAGCACGACGAGGGATGGCCGGGTGTCGGCTTTCGTATTGGCTGTCAGAGCGGCGGGCCGAAGCGGTGGCTCCCACGGCCGCCACCACGCTGCTGCAAGGCCGACTGCGACGACAAGGACCCCAATAGAGACGGCCAGATTACGCCTGAAACGTGGGTGTCGATTGACAGCTATGGACTTTGCCGCCACCGCGGGATCGAGCAGCACCCGATACGCCTGCACCGGTTCGGCGATGTTCTTCAGCTTCTGTTGGCCCATCGGCTCAAAGCCGAAAGACAATTTCTTCTCAACCTCTTTTGCGACCTTTGCCGAGACACAGATGCCGCCAGGTTCCGCTAATTGTTGGAGTCTGGCAGCGACGTTGACGCCCTCGCCATATCGGTCCTCGCCCTCCACAATCACCTCGCCGAGATTGATCCCGATCCTGACGCGAATCCGATGATCCTCGGAAACGGCGGCGTTGCATTCCGCCAGGGTGTGCTGCAACGACACGGCACATTCGACCGCGTCCACGACGCTGCCGAATTCGGCCAGCAGTCCATCGCCCATCAGCTTGAAGATGCGGCCGTGCTGGCGGGCAATCTCAGGCTCAAACAGTTCCTTGCGTCGAGCACGAAGGCGCTCGAACGTGCCGGCCTCATCGCGTTCCATCTGAGCGGAATAGCCCACAACATCGGCGGCGAGAATGGCGGAAAGCTTACGGTCCATCGATCTGGCCTGTCCTCCGTGGAGTATAGACCTGGTCTCATCTAAATGAAACGACCGACCTCTCCAGCGTCCGTCGCCGGTGTCTCGAGATCATCCTCAAAGCTATGGGATGCATAAGCTCTTCTCAAGTACCGTAGTGAGGGGATACGCGGTTGCGAATGGTCCCTCGGTGGCCTGGTGTCCGCTGCGGCGACATTTAGTTCGAAGGGGATCAGTGGCAGTGTTGAAAGCGGAGAGAACGGTCTCCCGCTACCACCCTCAAAGTCCAAACAATTCTCCGGTCCCCTCACGGCGGCCTGAAGCCCAGGGTCTGAAGTGACAATACCCCGACCGGGGTTGGGCCGGAGAACGAACCTGCTGCGCGGGATGGGCGCTCGCGGTCAGATAGAGATCACGAACCGGATGTCGTGCTCGCGCTGAGCGTCGTTCGGCTGGAGTAGCATGGTGGACTTCTTGAACAAGGAGCCTGACCATGCACCATCCTATTCTCGATGCACAGATCAGCCCGCTGAGCCAGCGGCTGATCGACGACATGAAGATCCCCGCGATATCGGACGCCTGGCGACATTTCCTCGGGCGTTCAACAAACACAGCGACCGCCGACGACCTACGTCGGTTCCAGATCGTCCAGCAGGAAGACGGCGTTCCCGTGCCCACGATGAACAGCATCGTGTCGGCGCTACGCTCTTCTTCACCCAAACGCTCGACCGCCCGGACCTGGCGCGCCGGCTCGTCCGGCTGTCGCATCCGCGCAACCTGCCCGTGGTGCTCAGTCGCGACGAGGTCGCCCGGCTGCTCAACGCCACCACCTGCCTTAAGCACCAGGCCGCGATCTCGGTTGCCTATGGCGCGGGCCTGCGCGTCGCCGAGGTGTCGATGCTGAAGATCGCAGATGTTGACAGCGAACGCATGCTGCTGCGCGTCGTACGTGGCAAAGGCGGCGATATCGCAACGCCATGCTCTCGGAGGACCTGCTCACTCTCCTTCGGCAATGGTGGAGGGTCGGGGCGGCAGCAGGGATGCATCGCGACGGCTGGTTGTTTCCCGGGCAGCACGCGATGAAGCCGATCAGCACGCGGCAGCTCTATCGCATAGTCATCGAGGCGGCGCAGGCCGCCGACTCGCCAAGCGGGTGGCGCCGCACACGCTGCGCTTCCCTGAAGAAGCGCTTAGCCGACAGGAGGTCACGATGCTCGCTGAACCAGAATGCCGACCATCTCGCCGACACTGTGGATAGCGCGGCAGAGAGATACATCCATCACCGCGAACCTTGATGTAGGTTTCGTCGACATGCCAGTTGCCGGTGACGGCACGCTTGCGGCGGTTGAAGCGCTCCAGCAACCGCGGTGCGAAATGAATGACCCAGCGATGGATCGTCGAATGATGGACGCCGATGCCGCGTTCGGCCATCATTTCTTTCAAGTCGCGCAGGCTCAGATTATAGGCTAGATATCAGCGCATAAAAGATGACGGACTGGTCGAACTGACGTCCTTTCCTTTCCGAAAATTGATGCAGGGTTCCTCCCGCGCGACCAGTTACCAAAACTTTGCAACACAGCCGACTGTGCTCAGCCACCACCGCGTGTCGCGAAATCCACCTATCGAACCGCGATCGAACACCCTCTATGTTCTTGGGTGGAGACCCTCAATGGCATTTCGATTCGTACATACGGCCGATATTCATCTCGACTCGCCGCTGCGTTCACTGGCGCTGCGAAACCGCGAGCTTGCCGAGCTCGTCGGTGACGCCAGCCGCCAGGCATTCGTCTCTATTGTCGATCTGTGCCTGGCAGAGCATGTCGATGCGCTTGTCATTGCCGGCGATCTCTACGACGGCGACCAGACGTCGATGAAGACGGCGCGGTTCCTGGCGGCGCAGATGATGCGCCTGCACCAGGCCGGCATCAGGGTTTTCAAGATCCGTGGCAATCATGACGCCCTGTCGCGGATATCGAAACAGCTGGTGTTTCCGGACACGGTCACGATCTTCGGCGGCCGTGCCCAGTCGGTGCTCCAGACAGCCGGTGGGCTGGACGTCATGTTCCATGGCTTGAGCTTCGCCAGCCCCAAGGCGCCGGACAGCCTGCTGCCAAAATATCCGGCCGCACGCGAAGGGGCGGCCAATGTCGGCATCATGCACACCAGTCTGGCCGGATCGCCGGGTCATGATGTCTACGCCCCCTGCAGCGTCGTCGACCTGCACGGCCATGGTTTTGATTACTGGGCGCTCGGGCACATCCATGTCCGCCAGGTCCATCCTGGAGCAAACACGGTGGTGATGCCGGGCATCCCGCAGGGCAGGGACATCAACGAGGCCGGCGAGAAATCCGTTACCCTAGTGACGATACAAGACGACCGCTCCGTCGAGATCGAGGAAAGGCTGACCAGCGTCGCGCAATTCGAGCGGGCGCGCGTCGATCTGACCGGGACGGCGGAATGGTCCGACGTCGTCGGACGCTTCCGCTCCGCGCTCGAAGAAATCCGGGCCTCCGTCAGGTCGCGCCACGCCGTGGTGCGCCTTGCCCTGACCGGAGCGTCGCCTGTGTCGTGGGCGCTGATCCGCGACCGGGACCTGCTGTTGGCCGAAGCAGAGCAGGCTGCGGAACAGGTGGGCGACACATGGGTGGAAAAACTCGAGCTTGACCTTGCTGCGCCGAGGACGGAAGCAGCTGAGGGCGCCGCGGACCCGATCCTTGAACTCGCTCAATCCATGCGCGCCGACGCCGGCTCGGAAGCTTTTCGTGCCGAGGCGAGGGCGCTTGTCCAGAAGATGATCGCGGACCTTCCCGCCGATGGGCGAGACTTTGCCGGAAGAGACGAAGCTGGGCTGAACCTGTTCCTCGACAGGGTGCTTGCCAGCGGTGCCGACCTGGTCACAGCCCGCCTCAAGGCAGGCGGTGCGCCATGAGGCTCCGGCGTCTTGACCTCATCCGCTACGGAAAATTCACCGAACGGATGATCGACTTCGGGCCCAAGCCAGAGTCAGGACCCGACCTGCACATCGTGTTCGGCCTGAACGAGGCCGGCAAGTCGACAGCGCTTTCCGGCTACCTGGACCTTCTGTTCGGCATCGAGGAGCGCAGCCGCTACAATTTCCTGCACGAATACGGCGCCATGCGTATCGGCGGGGTGCTCGAATTCGACGGGGCGGAGCACACGTTCACGCGCACGAAACAGCGCAGCAACTCGCTCTTGAACGCTATGGGCCAACCGGTGAGCGAGGTGGCTGTAACCGCCCATCTCGCCGGCCTGTCCCGAGACGCCTACGCGACCATGTTCTCGCTGGACGACGAGACGCTGGAAGCGGGCGGCAAGTCGATCCTGGAGTCGCGTGGCGACCTGGGCAAGCTGCTGTTCACCGCCAGCGCCGGTCTTGGGCATGCGAGTGACACGTTGAGCGCGCTCGAGGCCGAGGCGGACGCGCTCTATCGCAAGCAGGCGCACGGAACCGAGCTTGCGTTGCTCAAGAAGCGTCTGGCCGACCTCAAGTCGCGCCGGGATCAGATCGATACCTTGGCCTCGACCTACGAAGGCCTTGAAGCCGAACGCCTGGACGCGGCGGAAAAATACGACCGCAATATCACCGAACGTTCGGTCCTGTCTGCCAGGCTGGATGCCATTGCCAGGTACCTCCGTGCAGGCCCGGTCCTCGCGGATATCCGGCGCAAGGCAACCCGGCTGGCCGAGCTGCCGGACACGGCCTCACCGCCACGGACCTGGACGGGCAGCGTCGCCGGACTGATCGATGACGACGCCAGCCTGAGAACACGGTCGGCCGGCAACATCGACGAGGTCGAGCGCTTGACGACGAAAATCGCCTCCGTCGATGTAGACGAAGTGATCCTTGCGATTTCCGAGCGCGTTCGTGGTCTGGCGCAAGGCAAACTGCGCTATGGCTCGGCAGGCCTTGACCTGCCCAATCGCAGGACGGACTTGCAAATCCTCAACAACACCGTGGCAAGCTGCCTTGCCGCGTTGGGACGATCTTCAGAGCCTGATCCCGCCGTGCTGCTTTTGCCTGCAGTCACTGTCGGCGTTGTCCGCACCATGGTTGACCAGCGATCCGGGATAGCGACCGGCCTGCGCGTTGCCCGCGACGAAGCCGCAGCGGCGCTTGATGCGCTCCAGACGGCACGCGAGCGGGTCGGCGAGGAAAGGGCGGTGCCCGAGCCGGCCAGGGCAAGGCTGGGCGCGGCCTTGTCGAAGGCGAGGGCGAGCGGGCACCTCGGCGAGATCAAGGCGGCACGCGAGGCGGACGATGCGGGCGCGGTGCGATGGAAGGCCGCACTCGGCCACTTGCACCCATGGTCTGGCGACGCAGCGGCGTTGAGCAGGATTTCCGTTCCGAGCGCCGGGCAGATCAGCGCCTGGAAGGCGCTGTCGACCGAACTAGGCAGGAAGAGAGCCATACTGTCCGAACGCCTTGCCGAGTACGAGGGCAATCAAGAGTTGCTCGCGGCGCGTCTCGGCGCGCTTCGCGAATCGGTCGATGTCGTCGACGATGAGGCGGCGGCCGCGATCCGGCGATCGCGAGATGAGGCCTGGGAACGCCATCGCGGTGTGCTTACCGGCGAAACCGCTGATGATTTCGCCGCGACGTTGGCGCGCGACGACAGTGCCGGCGCCGGCCGACTGGCCAACGCGTCGGAGCTTGCCGAAATCCGCGCTACGACGCGCGAGCTCGCCGAAGCCTCGGCCGACATCACACGGCTGCGCGAGCAATATGCACAAGTCGACATGGATGTGGACGTCGCCCTGTCGGACCTGCGCGCGGCAGCATGGGATCCGCTTGGGGAATGTCGGGAATTGTCGCTGGAGCGCCTGATCGAACGCATCGAGGACCGCATTTCTGGCCGCGCCGATGCGCTTGCAGCCTGGGAGGAGATCGAGCTTGCCCGCAAGAAGGCCGGGCGGGCGGCCGATACGGGGGAGCGAATACGACTGGAGGTGAGCGGAGCGCTGGAGAGCGTCGGCATCGGCGTGGACCCCGGCGACAGCCTGGAGACGATCATGGCCGGCGCGGAGCTGTTCCTCGACCGGCAGCGCAAGGTGGACGCCCAGCATGCCGAGGCGCTCAAGACAGTGGGCGCCAAGGAGGAAGAGCTGGCCACCAGGCGACGAGCCGTGGACGTGGCGGAGCGGCGCGAGGAAGAATGGTTGGCTGGCATTGCCGAAGCGCTCAAGGGGACCTGGCTCGAGAACGGGCTTTCGGCATCCGGCGTCGGCATGATCCTCGACCAATTGGCTGAGCTGTCCAGAAACCTCCAGGAGCGCGACGCCATGCAGCTCCGCATCGAGAAGATGCAGACCGACAGGGACAACTTTATTGTCGAGCTCACCGCCGTTGCCGCCGAGGCGGACGAGTCGGCGGACGGTGAACCGGAACAGTTGGCGGTCCGGCTTGCCGAGCGCCTGGAGCGTGCCGATCGTACGCGCGAGATGAGGGCGAACCTCGTGAACGATCTGCAGCGCCTGCGGGATGCCCGCGAGGTTCTCGATGCTGAGATGTCGGCACATGAGCGTCGCAGGAACGACGTCCTGGGTGTCTTCGGTGTTGCTACCTTGTCCGACGTCGTGGAACGCGACGAGCTGCTGCGCGACAGGGATCGCCTGCGCACTGCGGTCGCCGAACTCGAGGAGCAGGTGGCGGCCGAGCTCGCGGTGGACGGGTTCGAAAAAGCGCGTTCTATCCTGGATGCTCTCGATTTCGCCAGCCTGGCGATCGAGAAGGCTGATGGCGAGCAGCGGTTGCGCGATCTTGACGAAGCGATACAGCAACAGCTGATCCGACAGACGCGCGCTGCAGACAAGCTGGACGCCATTGGCGGCGACAGTGCTGTTGCCCGCATCGACGCCGAAAGGCGCACCGTCCTTCTGGACATTGAGGAAAAGGCCGTCCGCTACATCGAGCTGAAACTGGGTGTGATGTCGGCCAGCAATGCCCTGCGCGTCTACCGCGAGCGTCATCGCTCCGGCATGATGGCACGGGCATCCGACGCATTCGCATTGATGACGCGCGGCCAGTACTCGGGGCTGACAACCCAACCGGTGAAGGGTGGGGAAGTGCTCATCGCGTTGCAGCGCGAGGGACAGTCGAAGGTCGCCGATGCGCTGTCAAAGGGCGCTCGCTTCCAGCTCTACCTGGCGCTGAGGCTTGCCGGATACTATGAATTCGCGCAGTTCCGGCCCTCCGTACCGTTTGTTGCGGATGACATCATGGAAACCTTCGACCATGTGCGCTCGGAGGAGGTTTTCAGGTTGTTTGGCGAGATGGCAAGTGCTGGTCAGGTGATCTATCTCACGCATCACCGGCACCTGTGCGAGATCGCCAGGACGGTTGTGCCGGGCGTCGCGATCCACGAGCTTGGATAGATCCGCAGGGAACTGGCTGCGCCGGGATGAGCGGCGCAGCCATTCCAACCCGCCATGCCTCGCCGGCATGCCTCAGCGAATTGCCGACGAAGCCATTTTGCGCGCGGTTGATGACGGCTTCGCTGGGAGGGTCGCATTCCTGGCCGATCTCGTGCGCTTTCCTTCCAGCGTGGCGAGGAGCACGCCGCGCCTTCACCAAGCCGGGATTGAGGTCTCTCGCCGCAGGAGGCAAGTGAGATGGGTATGGCGTGAGCGCGGAAGGTGGCCCGAAGCACGGCACTGGCCTTCTCCGGAAATCCCTTGCTAGTAGCGGCGCCACGTCCCGCCGATCAATTTGAGACGGCAAGTGAGAGCGGCAACCCGCCCAAAAGGAAAGTCGGCGGCCCATCTTTCGATGAGCATTGCCTGAACCCGCCGACCTGCGGATTGCCAGTGGCCCCGCGATTCGCAGCTTTGCCGGAACGGAGGCGTGCCGTCTAGCAATGTAGGCGTGTAACGTTTCAAGGATGGAAATTTTCAGGACTTCTGCGTCAAACCTCTCGGCCATCGCTCACGCAATCTGTGCTGCCTATGAAGGTGCGCAGCACAGGGTGATCTAAGTTGCAGGGTTGGCGCTGCAGGCATCATGTCCCTCGGCCAGGAAACAGGCGCCAGCGCTCAACAACGCAGCCGGGACGGGTTTCCGGATTCATTCCCGCCATCGACGATTTGCTCACCGGCCTCGCCGGTCCGCGGTGCACTCCTCAGAGTCCAACTTTCGCTCCGCCGCGCCGAAGATCACAGAACACGAGTGGTGAAAGCCCTGACGCTTGGTACCCGATGCGTAGGGCAGCTCAGTGTGGAAAATGTCCGCATCCGGCTAGAGTCGCTCCTCGAAAAGCGCGATCAGCCGAGAAGATGCCCTGGTTCGAGCGCGACGCCCGCATGTGGCAAACCGTGTTTCCGAACATGGCCAATTGGCTGCCGAACGATGAGGCCGATCAATTGCGCTTTGAGTTTGCCCAGGAAATGGAGCCGCTAAGACACGCTGCTTATCTTTTGCCAGAGCGCCTCAGCAAAAAAGCCCGCCCCCGGCAGGCCTCGTTCGTCCGCCAGCGCCTGGTGCTCAGAGACTCGTCGCCGAAATGCACCGGCACCGGCTCCTCCCCGCCCCGGTCACCGATTAAGTGTTTTGTGAACAGCATCGCACTTTGCTAACATTGCCGTCACTGCGCTCGGCGAGGAAATCGCAGCATGTCGGAGAAGGGTCCGGTCGCGTTGCCGGTGGCGTCCGTGGCAACAGGTTTTCTGGGCGGCAACGGCAACAGTGCGTCTGAAGCCCGGCATGAGCGGCGGATCCTGACCGCGCTCTGCTACGATCTTGTCGGATCGACCGACCTTCTTGCCATCTTGGATATCGAAGAATTCGAGGAACTGATATCAGCCTTCCAGCGGGCGGCGAGACAGGCGGTCGCGTCGTGCTCGGGTGCCGTCAGGGTCGAGGTCGGCGATGGCGGTGTTGCCCTGTTTCCTGCCGAAATAGACGCCAAGGACGCGGCATCGCTGGCGATCCGGGCCGGGCTCGAAATCATCGACGCCTGCAGGCGCGTCGGTTCGGACAAAGGCTGCGCCGATTTGCATGTCCGGGTCGGGGTCGCGACATCGATGACCCTGATCCAAAAGGGTGATGCCGACACCGCTCATGACAATGTCACCGGCCCTGCCTTCGCGATGGCGACGCGGCTCCAGGCCCTCGCGCAGCCGGATACGGTGGTGGTCTCTGACGAGACGCGCAATCTGGCGCGACGGTCGCATGTGTTCAGCTTCCGGGGCATCCATGCGATCAAGGGGTTTGCCGAGCCGGAGCGGATCTGGCATGCGCTGAGCCACAAGCGCGAGGTCGACCGCTTCTTCGCCTTCGGGCGGCTGAGCAGTCCGCTCGTCGATCGCGAGGCCGAGCTAGGCACGATCGCCGAAGCATGGGACAGCGCCGTTGCAGGAAACGGCGGCGTAGTGGTGATCGAAGGCGAGGCCGGGATCGGCAAGTCGCGCATTCTTCACGAAGTGCGCCGGCGCACGCGTCACCAGCGCGCGAAACTGCTGCTCTTCCAGTGCACGCCCGGCGGCTTGCGCTCGACGCTGCATCCGCTGCTGCAGAACGTGCGGAGCGATCTCGCCAACAACGAAGGACAGCTGAGCGCTGGCGCCGTGGCGGAAGTATTCCGCGATCATGACGTTCGCGATCCCGAAATCATCGACATCTTCTCCTTCCTGCTCGGCGCTGCGGGAGCCGATCCGGCGCTCAAGGAGATCGATGCGGGGGCGATGCGCGAGAAAGCCAATTGGGCGGTTCGCCACTCGCTCGAAGCCCTGTGCGCCAGTGGACCGATCGTCCTGTTGGTCGAGGACATCCATTGGATCGACCTGACGTCGAGACAATTGTTGGCTGAGCTTGCACAGTCGGCCCGTCACTTCCGGGCGCTTGTCATCGCAACCACACGCCCTGGATCCGGGAGCTGGCTGGCAGCATCGAATCCAAGGTATATCGCGCTAAAGCCCCTCAACCGCGAGCAAACGCGGCTGGCGATCGCGGCCATGTGGCCGCAAGGCAAGCCGTCCACTTCCCCGGAATTGCTCGACGTGGTGGAACGCGTGACGGGAGGCGTCCCGCTGTTCATCGAAGAAATCTGCCAGTGGATGACTGAGAACGCGGTCTCGGCGACGGATCGGCTGGCACAGACCGCGACGCGCAGTCATGCCTCGATGTTCGAAAGCGTGCTCGAGGCCAGGCTCGAAACGCTGGGGCCGGCACGGGAGGTCGCGCGCGCTGCGGCCGTCGTGGGCAATCGTTTCAATCAGGAATTGCTTCGCGCGCTGTTGCCGGAGCTCGACGATGATGTCATCGCAAACGCACTGAATTCGCTGAGCGAGGCCGGGTTCCTGATCCGCGTGCGGCCTTCAGGCGTTCCCGTCTACGGCGTGCGCCATGCGCTTATCCAGGAGACGATCTACAACGCAACGCTGCGCAAGAGACGGCAGGCCTTGCACCGGCGGCTGTTTGCCGCGGTGAGCCGCAACCGAAACCTGGCCGGGTGGCTGGGGACTGCCGAGGTCGCCGAGCACGCCGAGCGCGCAGGCCTTCTGGAGGACGCGATCGGTCAGTTTGTGATCGCAGGCACGGAAAGCTCGTCCCGCTCGGCAATGGCGGAAGCAAGGCAGATACTCGAACATGCGTTGGAGCTCTGCGAGCGGGTTGCCGCGACCGAAATGCGAGACGCGCTGCGGCTATCGGCAATGGTCGTGCTCGGTCCCATCCTGACCGCTGTCGAGGGGCCGAACTCGGCGCCCGCCCGCAAATTATACGAGGACGGCGTGGTGATCGCCCGGCGGCGGCCGGTAGCCGAACGGGCCAAGTGGTTCCCGATCTACTGGGGCTGGTGGTTTACCGATACCGTCATGGACGGCGAGCGCGCCGAAGTCGTGCTCAGCGATCTCAGGGATGTCGAGGACGCCGAAGTGCAACTCCAGGCCAGGCATTGCGTGTGGGCAATCGACTTCAATCTTGGCCGCCACGACCGCTGCATCGCGGCCGTCGACGTCGGGCTTTCGCTCTATGAGCACGGCCGGGGCAAAGCGAATGCTGCGTTGTTCGGCGGGCATGACGCGAGGGTCTGCGGGCTCGCTCACCGCGCCTTGTCGTTGTGGTTCGTCGGAAAGCCGGCAAGCGCGATCCATTCGATGTCGGAAGCCAGGAGCTGGGCGCACGAAACCGGACATGCCGGCAGCATCGCGCATGCCTACCTCAACGAGGCGATGCTGCATTGCTATCGCCGCGATTTTTCGGCGCTGCGAAGCGTGATAGCGGATCTGCGCCACTTGACGGAGCGCCATCATATGCCTGCCCTCGCTGCCGCCGCACAAATCTTCGAAGGCTGGTGCGACGGCAACGCCGGCCAGGTCGAGAGCGGCAGGGAAAAAATGCGGCGAGGTCTTGGCCTCCATGGCGAGTTCCAGACACCTGAGGACGAACCGGTCTATTGCAGCATGCTGGCAGAGCTTTTGACACGAACTGCCGAGGTTGATGAGGCGCTCGCGCTGCTGGGCTCGGCTGCGGCGCAGGCCGAGGCCGGCGGCAGCCGCTTCTGGCTCGCAGAGCTCTACCGACGAAGGGCGGAGCTACTTCTTCTCCAGGGCTACCCCAAGGCGGACGTGATCGCTGCCCTCGAAAAGAGCATCGCCATAGCCGCGGAGCAAAGCGCGGTGCCTTTTCTCCTCAGTGCATACGAGATCCTTCAATCATCAGGCCTGGCACCTGAACTGTCGTGGCGCTTTCGCGACCGGGTCGAACGTGCGAAATCCGTTCTCGAGCCGGGCGCCGCGCTGATCGTCAATCCCGAACCGGCCGTCCGGCACTAGCCGGCCCTGCAAGAGCGTCCGCGATGGTGGAGCGATATGAACGCCTGGGTCCGCCGCCCGACGAGGCGCTGGCGCGACTGATAAAGATGCGCAAAGCCCTGGGCATCACGCGGATCGCCGACCTTACCGGGCTCGACCAGCTCGGCATCCCCGTCGTGCAGGTGACAAGGCCTTTCTCGCTCTCCAACGTGGTCGCGCAAGGCAAGGGCGCCACCCTGGCGCAAGCCGCCATATCGGCCATGCTGGAATCGGCCGAGACCTTCTTTGCAGAGCAGGTGGCGAATTTCGACACAGTCGTCGGCTGCGCCGATCAATTGGGCATCCCGCCCGATCGTTTCGAAAGCCATCTCCAGCACGGCACCGCGCCCGGATGGCGGGGCAGGGAGACGGCGTGGGTAGCCGCCGACAATCTTCTCACCGGCAGCCGTGACCTGGTCCCGTTCGAGCTCGTGCATACCGCCTATGTACTGCCGTCACTTCCCCATGACGGCATTTTCGCGGCATCCACGAGCGGTCTGGCCGCAGGCTTCGAGGAGCGGGATGCCAGCGTTCATGGCATGTTTGAATGCATCGAACGCGACGCGATCGCCACGGCATACCGGACCCACGGTTTTTTTCACCGTCAACGCATCGATCCCGAGACGATCGATGATCCGTCGCTGCGCGATCTCTTGGAGACTTTGGCGGCCAACAACGTGCTGGTCGGCCTTTGGCAAGCTCTGTCGCCGTTGGGCATACCGGTGGTTTGGTGCCATCTGCTGGAAGACGAACCGACGGAAACGGTCCTTCTGGATCATCCGGCTGATGGTTCGGCTGCCGGTTTCAGTCCCGCCGGCGCGGCGGCTAACGCCATCTACGAAGCGGCCCAGGCCCGTCTGGCGGCGATCTCGGGCGCGCGCGATGACCTGACGCGCGCGTTCTATCCGAAATACCCCGATCGGCAGATGATAGCAGCGCATCGCCGGCTCCTCCGCGACGGCCCGCGCAGCGTGGATTTCCGTGCGCTCCCCGAGCAGAAGTTCAACACGGCGACGGACGGGCTGTCGGTCCTCCTGGCAATTCTCGAAGAGAGAGGATTCGATGCGGTTCACCTGGTCCGGGTGATAACGAACCCGCTCGACGACCTGTCGGTTGTCAGGATCGTCATCCCCGCCTTGCAGCCGTTCTTGCAGGGATAGAGACCATGCGCCCGAAACTCGTCTTCACCGGCCCCACCCTGTCACATCCCGACGCGTTGAAGGTCGTTGATGCGGTCTGCCTTCCCCCGGCCGTGCAAGGCTCGATCGTTTCGGCCGTACAGCGTTTCGACCCGAGTGCGATCCTTGTCATCGACGGCGGTTTTCAGGCCGAGCCCGCGGTTCGGCACAAGGAAATCCTGTGGGCCCTCAGCCGCGGCATTCATGTCGTCGGCGCGGCCAGCATGGGTGCCCTTCGAGCAGCCGAGCTGTTCCCCCATATGCAGGGCGTCGGGTTTATCTACCGATGGTATCGCCGCTTCGCCTTTGCACCCGACGACGCAGTAGCGGTATTGCATGGACCGGCTGAGGTGAATTTCACCCCATTGACGCATGCGATGATTGACCTGCGCCGGACACTTCGCGCTGCTTGCCGGCGCGGCATGATTTCACCTCAACAGCAGGCGAAGCTCGAGGGTGCGGCACAGGCCGTCAACTTTCGCGAGCGCACCCTCGCACGCATGGTCCGGGATGCGCACGACGGCAAGGACGACGTCGAGAAATTGTGCAGGGAGCTCGGCGCGGCTTTCGTCCAGCAAAAAAAGCAAGATGCCCTGCGGGCACTCGAACTTTTGCGGGAGCAAGCATTTGAAAATGCGCAGCCCATGCCGGAATTACAGCTAACGTCGGCCTTCTCCAAGGATATGGATGATACGGGGCTGGCGCTGTAGGACCTGACCTCTTGGCGGCCCACGATTTACGCAACGTAAGCGCCGTGATAGCGTGGTTAGCGTTAGAGGGGAGCAAGCAATTGGACGCGGTCGATCGTGTCGTTGCGCAAGATGCGTTGCTGGGAACGCGGTTCCTGGTCTACCCGCAGGTTCCTCACCTTTCGGGTTACGGAACACCCGAAACAGTATGGATTTCTACTCCACCCGAGCTGATCCGCTCCGGCCCGGAAGATCACCGCATCTACGTTCGCGATCCGCTCCTCGACAAGGAGCCTTACGACTACCCTTATCTGCCGCCGTTTGTCGGCGAAATCTTTCCGCCTGCGGAGGCTGGCTTTGACGGCCATTTCGATCAGCTTTCCCTGACCTCGCGGCAGTTCCTTTCTGCGCACGCTTTCGCCTCGGTCAGCCGCGTGCTGGACATCTGGGAAAGCTACCTCGGCAAGCCGATTGTCTGGTACTTCGCCGAGACGTACGAGCGGCTCGAAATCATCCCCTTCGTCGACTGGGAGAATGCGCAATCGGGCTATGGCTATCTGGAACTCGGCCGCGAGCGCGGCATCGACGGACGCGACTATCCGTATGCACTCAACTTCGATGTGATCGCACATGAGGTCGGCCACGCCATCTTGTTTTCGCTGTTCGGGACACCAGCCGGCGGCCTGACCCAAGGCGATTTCGGACCGTTCCACGAGGCCAGCTCGGATCTGGTCTCGCTTTTGTCCTTCCTGAATTTCGACAGCGGCATGGACCGGTTGCTACGGCACTGCGATGGCAACCTGCTTGTTCTCAATGAATTGAACCGGATTGCCGAGCTGACCGGCGATCGGCAGATCCGCCTCGCCAGCAATGCACGCCGCATGTCGGAGGTGACGGCGGAAATCCATGACAGGTCACGGCCGTTCACGGGGGCCGTGTTCGACACGATCGTCGACGTCTACCACGCGGCACTGGTGCACAAGGGGTTGGCCGACGAGCGGCTGCTGGGGATTGATATCAAGGATGTCGACGAGTCCGACATGCAGCGCATCTCGGATTTCACGTCCCGCGCCTTTCGCGCTCGGCCCTTGATGTTCAAGAGCATGCTGATCAGAGCAAGGGACGAGGTGGCTCTCGCCCTTGCGCAGGCGTGGCCCCGCCTCGATGCGGATGACCTGTCGTTCGAAAAGGCCGCGGTGATGGTGGTGGACGCCAGCGATCGGGTCGCGCCAATGCTCGCGGAAAAATTCGACGAGAACTTCAGCTGGCGGGAGATCTTGTGAGCTGAACGATGTACCAAAAAGGAGCAAGGAAAATGGGCGACGATTATCACAGGCCAACCTACACTACGCGCGATCCCCACAGTGCATTCAATGCGACGCAAGTACGCTTGTATGGCATACCGGGCTTGCCGCGATTGAAAACGACAAATGATATAGCAGAGGTAAATACTGCAATCATAAATAATCAATTTGCTCTTGTTGGCGCGAGGATCGGAATTGATCCCCCTACAGGCGATGACGCGATGACATTTCTGAAAAATCTATTTGCCAACAATGCAACCAATAGTTCCTACGTTTTTGTCAATTCGATCATCGCCAACTACATGGTCATGATCGGCGCAATCGACGTCATGCCATCAGAGCCCAAGACGGAATTCACCTCCGGGGTGATATTCGGTTACGCATATGAAGGACACACGTATGATTTGCCGAAACCCAAGATCATGCTGATTCCAGCAGCTCCGGAACCAAAGATTCCCGACGATGACTCCGGGTATGACGAGAAGCAGCTAGAGGGCTATGCGGTCTGGATCGTGGACAAGCTCAACCAATGCGTCGAATTCGAAATGAACCAGGGGTTCGTTGAGCAGATCGTCCTCGAAGCGAACCTTCCAGGCAAGCGCTCACCGACGATGTACGCATCCAAGATGACCATGGGACACCGTGGCGGAAAGCTGAACGACTAGAGCATTCTGTGATGTGACGGCACCGTGAGGAATGCGAGGTCGTGGGTCAGTTTGAAATTTTAAATGTGCGAAAGCGCCTATCCGGTTTGCCCGCATAAGCGAAAACGCCATGCTTAGCGGAAAGCAAGGGGCAGCCATCTGCGACAACACGGCCGACGGCCAAGATCATCAGCGCCCTCCCAGGCCTCGCCAAACGCATGTGGAGGGAACGGGATATGGTGCAGCCGAACAACCCGCCGCATGTGGTGCCGCTGCGGAGGCGAGCATGATCGCCAGGGCAGCAGTCGCCTGTTCCCATAGGGAACACCCGCATTCGGACCAGCGTCCGACACCGGCCGATCGCTCCGCCGGCATCGACAGGACCCTCGGCCACCTCGCCGAGGCCGTGGAGCAAATGCCCGACTCGCTTATTGGCAGAGCACGAAGCCGAACACGGCGCCCTCGGCATCCATAGACGCGGTGGCCGCAGTGCTCGAACGCCAGTGGTGGAAGCGCTGGCCGCAAGATCGAGACGAGTGATGCGGGCTTGGCTTTCACATGCCGAGCGTCTCAGTGCTTCCGGAAGGGTGAACAGCCTCGGCAAACAATTCCGCCGCCGCCTGGACCTTTTCTGCCGCATCGTCGACCCTATCGAGGCGCTTCAGCACCCGATCGTGCAGCATCGACAACTTCGCGGAACGATAGAGCACGCTACGCAGGTGTCCGTTCGAGTTCAACGGTTCAAACAGCATTGCCATGGCGGCAAATCCTCAGTGTATGGGGATGATCTTCGCGAGGCGTCTTCTGGCCGCTTTCGCACTCGCCTGCTCGGCCCGAATGCGGCTGCAAAGGGCAAGACTGACGGCGAGCCCGATGTTGTCGTCGAGCAGCATCTTCGCCTGCTTGAGAGAGCGTTCCGCCCGCTTCACCCGTTGCCTGGCGATCGCTTGTTCCAAAACCAGGAGCTCAACCATTTTTCCGCATCCTTTGCCTCTGCGATCCCTTCCATTAGAAAACCGTCACGTATCGGTTTAGTTCCGGTTACTGCGGGGGCGCATGACGGACCCGCTCGACATCCTCGCCGATCATCTGCAAGGGCTCGCCGATCAGGTATGGCCGACAAAGGCCAGTATGCCGGCGGCGCTTTCGTCACCTTCAAGGCCGACAAGCGTAAGCGTCTGTGGGACCGCGTGCAGGGCAAGGCCGGTGGGCCAGTGCCAGTATGCCTCAAGAGCGACAAGGCCGAATGGCTGAAGCCTGGTCTTGTCCGGCGGATTCGAGGGCCCGCTCGATCGCTGACATAGCATCTGCAGAGGCGGCAGGCTTTCCTGAGCCCTTCTGCACGCTTCACCGTCATCGTCGATACGTTTGCGGCCGCGGCGACGTCAGGCTGAGAGAGCCCAAGAAGTGCTCGCGCCGCTCGAAGCTGATCGGGTGATGCCATGCTGTATTGACCTAGGCCGTAGACCATTGCCGCGTAGCCAGATACGAACGGAGACGAGTTTGAGGGCGCCAAGATAGTTTTCTGCCAGCTTGTCCTATCGAGTTGCGATGCGACGGAACTGCTTGGCTTTGTTGAAGAAGCGCTCAACGAGGTTGCGCGCCCCGGCGTGCTCTATCGCCGCCTGCAATATTGATTCGCGGATCGTGCCTACCAGTTCCCAAAAGCCGGAAGCCCCAAAGTCGAAAACGGTTCGCACAGCATCGATAGCCGCGTGATTCAACAGTCGAGCCCGTAGCGGCTTGAGCAACGCCTTGGCGACCGTCAGCTTGCCGCTTGCCAGTGCCCCATGAAGGAAGATCAGCTTCATGTAGGCAATTCTAGATCGGATCCGGATCGCAGCGCACTGGCTATTCAGCTCCCACTCTTCCGAGACGGTTGAACCGGAAAGATAGATCCAACCAAGCCGTTTGACCCCGCGCTGGCAGCTGCTGAGTAGGCGAAGTCCGCATCGCCTCGATCGCGCCACTTGCCGACCTCAGCACTCTAAGCGCGAACGTCTGGTGTGATGCCCGATGCGCGCGTTTGTAGGGCATCTCGCTGTTACATCGCGGTGACAAAAGCACCGCCACGGTGGCGTCAACCGGTTACGCAGGGAAGGAAATATCTCCGGCCTTCTGGGAGTGGCGTGTCAGCGTCCCCAGAGGCTGCGTGGGCGTGTCGTCGGTTGGCTGTTAGCGCGGCGACTGGAACGCTCCACGCCTCGCAAGCGGGATAGCGAAATCTCGTGAAGGCAAGGTCGAGCTGCGTTTTCCGTCCTGTATCGGCGACGGGCGGCGACCGGGAGAGATGGATACCATGCACATGGGGCGTCTGGAAGTTGGCAGGGCATGGACACGGGGCGGCCCGCGTGCAGACGCTTGGCTGAGCGGTGCAATGACAACGCAGCGCCACCTCGCAGCGATCCTGGCTTGCGACGTGGTCGGCTATTCGCGCCTGACGGAGCGCGACGAGCGCGGCACGCTCGAGCGGCTGAAGATCTACCGCAAGGATCTCCTCGGACCGCTGGTCTCAGAGCACCAAGGTCGGATCGTCAAGCTTACCGGCGACGGCATGCTGTGCGAGTTCGCGAGCGTCGTTAACGCGGTGACCTCGGCGATGGCGATCCAGCAGGCCCTGGCAGAACACGAGGCGGAGACGCCCGAGGAAGAGCGGATTCGCTTCCGCATCGGCGTCAATCTCGGCGACGTGGTCTGCGAGGAGGACGGCGACCTATATGGCGACGCGGTCAACATCGCCGCCCGCCTCGAAAGCATTGCTGATCCCGGCACCGTGGTCGTCTCGGGCACGGCCTACGACCACCTTCAGGGCAAGCTCGGCTGCGGCTTCACGCCGCTCGGCAACCTGCGCCTCAAGAACATCGAGCGGCCTGTGCGCGCCTACCGCGTCGAGACCGACGCCAGCGTCTCGGTGGCTGCACTGCCTCCGCTGCCCGAGAAACCCTCGATCGCGGTTCTGCCCTTCACCAACATGAGCGGCGATCCCGACCAGGAATACTTCGCCGACGGGCTGGTGGAGGACATCATCACGGGATTGAGCCGGGTGAACTCCTTCTTCGTGATCGCCCGCAACTCGTCCTTCACCTACAAGGGCCGGGCGGTAGACCTGCGCCAGGTAGGGCGCGAGCTGGGCGTCCGCTACGTGCTCGAAGGCAGCATCCGCAAAGCAGGATCGCGGGTGCGCATCAGTGGGCAGTTGGTGGACGCGATCAGCGGACACCATGTCTGGGCCGGCCGCTTCGAGGGCGACGTGAGCGACATCTTCGACCTGCAGGACAAGGTGACCGAGAGCGTCGTCGGCGCTGTCGAACCGAGCATCCGGCTGGAGGAGATCAAGCAGGCGCGCATGAAGCCGACCGATTACATCGGTGCCTACGACCTCTACCTTCGTGCGCTGCCGCGCTTCTACAGCATGACGCGCGAAGGCTTCGCCGACGTGCGCCGGCTCACCAACGAGGCGCTCAGCATCGATCCTGGCTTCAACTTGGCGAAGGCACTCGGCGCCTATATCCGCAGCCTATCCGTGAGCCAGTGCTGGCACGAGCCCGACGATATCCGAGTCGCCGCGCGCATGGCGCGCGAGGTGCTGGCGGACGCGCGAGACGATCCGACAAGCTTGCGCTTCGCCGCGCAGGTGATCGCCTTCAGCGCGAAGGAATACGAGATGGCGCTGGGCACGATCGAACGATCCCTGCTGCTCAACCCCAATTCGGCGCAGGGCCATACGGGCAGCGGCTGGGTGAACGCACATTCCAGCCGCCCGCTCGTCGCGATCGAGCACTTTCACCGGGCAATGCGGCTGAGCCCGGTCGACCCCGAGAAGGGCATCGCGCTCTCCGGCATCGGGATGAGCTACCTGATGCTCGAGCGTTACGAGGAAGCGCTGGCATGGGGAGAACGCGCGCTGCACGAGATGCCGAACTACGGCTCCTCGCACCGGGTGGTGGTCATGGCGCTGGTCAAACTCAACCGCCTCGACGAGGCGCAGGCGGCGACGCGGCGGCTGATGGAAGCGTTCCCCACCTACACGCTTACCCTGCAGAGACAGATCAACCCGTGGCTGGACAAGGTGTTCGCCGCGCGTTACGTCGAGGCGCTGGGCATCTCCGGCGTGCCGGCGTGATCGTGGCGGCTGCAAAGATGCCCTCTCCTGCGCGTCACCTCCGGCGAGGCGACGTCCCTTGAGCCCGCGACACGCGTCGCGTGGTCTCGGTCTCTCGGTCGGCGAAAGATATGAGGCGGCCGAAAAAGAGTTCGAGCAGGCTATCGCAAGTGATCCCAGTCTGTTTGAAGCGCATTATTTCGACGCGCGCGCAAGGCAAGCTCAAGCAGGCTTCCCACCACCACGAACGTGCCGCCGAGATCAAGCCCGATGATCACCAGTCTGTTCTCCTGCTTGTGCAGGTTTATCGTTCTTTAGCGCGGCCAGAAGACGAACGGGAAGCGGCTCGCAGAGGCGTAGGACGCGCCGAGCGCGAATTGGTCAAGTACGCTGAGAACCCCCGGCCAGCCTATCTCGGTGCTTATGCGCTCCATCGCGGTATAATCCAAGCCCATGCGCCAACGCAGTCTCGATGATGAAAGCTATGCGGTATTGCGCGAGCAAGCTGGACTGCGATGCGTGTTCGCTGAAGCTGCGGTGTTGTCCGAAGGCGCCAGCGCGCAACAAGGGCCGTTGGCTAGCGCGGAACGTCTGTCAACGAGCTTAGTGCCCGACGGATGGAATCGCGCGAAAACGGCTTCTCGACAACTGGTCGACCAGCCCGTTCAAGGAAGCGCGCCGCAGCGCCGCCGAGCGTGTCGCCGGTAACGAAAACGAAGCGCTCCGCTATGCCCGGGGTTGCCTGACAGGCCCAGTCGAACAAGGCGGGGCCGTCGGTGTTCGGCATCCGCAGATCGCAAAAGATCACATCGAAAACAGCACTCATCAGCGCTGCCTTGGCGGCGGCGCCGTCGTCGACGATCCTGACGGCAAAACCTTCAGCCTTTAGTAGTTCTGCAATCGTTTCTCCAACCTCCCGCTCGTCATCGACCACAAGGGCTGTACTACCGATGCCCGCGACCGAGTGCGCCGCAACACCTTCGACTGAATCTGACAAAGTGCAGGCCTCCACCGGCAACAGCAACCGGAAATGCGCGCCGTCCGCACGGTCAAGCAGGGCCAGCCGTCCATTGTGCGACTGCACCACGCCGAGCGAGAAAGCGAGCCCGATCCCAGTGCCCGCACCCTGAGCCTTGGTGGTAAAAAACGGATCGAAAATGCGATTCCGGATCTCGGCGGGCACACCGGGACCATTGTCGGCGATCACGATCTGGAGGTCATTGCCTTCAAGCGCCGTTTCGATCTCGATCCGCCGCGGTCCCGGTATATCCTGCAGGGCGTGTTGCGCGTTGACGATCAGGTTGTAGAATACCTGATGCATCTGGTCAGGGTCGAGTTCCAGAGGCGGCAGGCTCTCGGCGAGCCGGCATTGCACCTCGATGCCTGCCGTGCGCAAACCGTAGCCGGCAATATCGAGAACCGCGCGGATCAGATCGTTGACGTCGACACTGCGGCGCTCCGGCTGGCGTTGTCGCGCCATTGCCAGGAAGGTCTTCACGATGCGCGCGCAGCGCTCGGCGGCGAGCCTGATCTTGCCGGCCCGCTGTGCGTGGGCGGTTCCGGCTACGAATTCTTCCAGCAACTGGGCCTGCGCCACGACGACCGCCAAGGGGTTGTTGAGTTCGTGCGAAACGCCGGCAAGGAGCGAACCAAGTGCGTTGAGCCGCTCGCTCTGCGCCAATGCCTCGCGCGACCGCGCCAGTTCGGCTTCAGCCGCCTTGGTTGCGGTGAGATCAAGAATGCTGCCGACGATCACCGGTCGGTCGTCCAGCTCGATGTGGCGCCAACTCAGCGACACGGGAAACACGGAGCCGTCCAGACGCCGAAGTTGAGCCTCCACGCCGTCGGCGCGCGGCTGCTGACCTGACAGGTCTTTGAGGCGTCGATAGTCTTCCCGTGTGGCGAACCAGCGGTGCCGCCGGAAGCGGTCCTCGTCATGCGGGCCTATACCCATGATCTCGCGGAAGGCGGGATTAGCGCTAATCAGCTGCCGCGTTCGCGAGTCTATGAACACGACCGGAACCGGATGATGGTGAGTGAGGTCTCGGAAGCGCCGCTCGCTTCGCAGCAGGCGCTCGGCCGCGCGCTTCTGCTCGGAAATGTCGATATCGAAGCCGCCGATGCGCGCCTGCTGCTGATCGGCCCCCAGAACGGGAAAGCGGACGACAAGGGTCCAGGCATAGTCGACCGCGTTGTTTAGAAATTCCTCGATTGCAATCGCCTGTCCCGATTCCAGGACGCGGCGATCGTTTTCCGCGATCATCGCGGCCTCCTGAGGCCCGAAAATGTCGGCCGCGCTTAATCCGATCGCGCTCTCGGCCGGCCGGCCGAAGACCTTTCCCATTTCGGGATTAGCGATCAGATAGCGCCCGTCGGTATCCTTCAGGTACATGCCTACGGGAGCATGCTTCATGAACGCCGCCAACCGGGCTTCGCTGGCACGCAGAGCGGCGTCGGCAGCGTGGCGCTGCGACAGGTCGCGCAAGCTCGCCGTGAAGAAGCGACGTTTGCCGCTCCGGGCTTCGGTAATCGTTAGTTCCACCGGAAACTCGGTCCCGTTCGCTCGCATGGCAGTCTGCTCTGTTCGACGCCCGAGCAACCGCGGGGCGCCACCCGCAAGATAGGCGGCAAGCCCGTTTGCGTGCGCCTTGCGCAGATGCGGCGGGACGATGAGCTCCGAGATATCTCTGCCGACCGCTTCAGCGCGCGAATAGCCGAAGGTCGCATCGGCCGCCGGGTTGAATTCCACAACCAATCCGGCTTCGTCCGTGACGATCACGCAGTCGAGCGATGAGCGAACCACCGAAGCGAGGATCGCCTCTTGCAATGCGTTATCGGCGTCGTCTTCCTGCAAGGGCGGGCACTCCGTGATGACCCGTCGGAACGCTGGCCGTCGGGCAGGCAAGGATGTCGACGCAAGATGCTGAATCCGACCGCAGTACGGTGCGGAGGTGGGGAAGCTTGCACCAGCAGGACAAGCAGCGCCAAACCTTGCCGTTTGAATCGGTCATCGGCAACGAGCACAGAGCGCCAGAACCGGGCGTTCCCGATTCTACTCCAAACCTGACGTTCGCGCTACAGCTTGAGGGGACCCGGTTCGGACATCGATCCGAGTTCCCGACGGCTGAAGTTAATGCCCGAGAGGTCTTTGATCGCAGACCCTCGCCGTGCTCGGCGGCCTGGCGCCGGTCGCGGTGCGTGCAACCAGCAATATTGCTCAAACCGCGGCGGCAGAATCCTTTTCGCCGGTTGAAAGGCAAAGTCAGTTTGGCTCGCCGGTGGTCAGCGACGACTGGCAGCTCAAGCCGGCGGCGATGCTGAGCTTCGCCGCCATAACCCCGAATGCCTTTGGCAACCTCTCAGAGCTTTTTGGCCCGTGCGCGTGAGACGTCGTTCCGGTCAAAAATGGCCAAGCCCCCGAAGAGGACAACGAAACCGACGATTGCGATCCAGCCAACGATCTGTCGCATCCGCTCCTGTCCCTCTGGCATTTGAAGCGCCTCGACCTTCGGCCACATCACGTTGATATACCCGTCCCGCTCTGCGATCAGACCTTGGTCCTCCGTGCCGATTTCGAGCATTACGCCTTTGATGGGACCCTCGGTCATCACCATGACGTGGGCAGGAGCTTCTCGTGCGATCACTTCCCCGTTGCGGCTCACCTGTGCCCAGCCCCAAAGGGCGATTTCGGGCCGTACCTTCGGCAACTTGCCCGTGCCGACGCCAGTATTGCCATGCATTTCGTGCTCATAAGCCACGCCTGACCATGTCGTATATTTTCCGAGCGGGTGGCGCGGCATCGGCTTCTCAATGCTGACCGTATAGCTGGGGTCGCCGGAGGTGAACTCGGCCGAGACTCGCAAACCATCCGTGTTCTGTACATGCGACCAGCGGTTGCCCATTTCCACGGTTTGGATTGATATGGTGCCGTTCATAGGCATGTACTGTTCATTGCGTACGGATCGGCCCCGGTCACCCGCATACCCTCGCCCGAACCCCGTGCGGTTGCGATCAAACCGTCGGTGCCCCTCGATTGAGCGTGGGCAGGTTCGATAGGGACACCCAGCAGACTGCTAGCATCCCGATGCCGACCACGCCAATTACGCGCCGCTTCTTCATCAGCCAACCGCCGACCCACCAGCCGATAAGTGCCGAAACGGAACCGCCCGGAAACGACAGCCACCAAAGATCCCTGTAGCCGGAATAATAAGGCTGATCGAGCGGCAGACCACGTGGCCCCAAATACATGTTGTAAGTGCTCCAGACGAAGGCGAGCATTAGCGCGCCGATGGTCCAGCCCAGCCGGCCGCCGCCGCAAGTGTATCGCTCGATATTCACCGGCCGCCAGGAGGTCAGGATCGCCAGCCAGCGGAAGAAGCTGACAATTTGCTTCTCCGATATCGCCGGCTTTACCGAGACCACTGACAAAATGGAATCCGAGGATCTCACCCAACTCCTCAATCACTATCTGACGGAAATGTCGAAAATCGCATCGGATCACGGCGCGACGATCGACAAATATGTCGGCGACGCGATCCTGATGTTTTTCGGCGATCCCGAGACTCGCGGCGTCAAGGAGGACGCGCTGGCTTGCGCGCAGATGGCACTTGCAATGCAAAAGCGGATTAGCGAGCTTGCCGAAGTCTGGCGGGACATGGGGATCGAAACACCGCTGCGCTGTCGCATCGGCATCCATACCGACTACTGCACCGTCGGTAACTTCGGCAGCGAGGACCGGATGGACTACACGATAATCGGCGGCGCCGTGAATGTCGCCTCGCGCCTGGAGCAGGAGGCGCCGCCGGGGGCCATACTCATTTCCTACGAGACGTTTGCGCAAGTGAAGGGCTCAATCGACTGTGAGGAGCTGGGACACGTCCAGGTCAAGGGGATCGCCTATCCCGTCGCCACCTACCGCGTCATCGATCTGAAGGCCAATCTGGCAGCCGCTCGTCGTGCCGTTCGAACCGAGCTGCCGCACTTCAGGCTGGAACTTGAACCGGAGCTGATGTCCGCTGACGAGCGTGGCGATGCCGCCACTGCACTTGGAGACGCGCTGGATCGGCTTTGTCACAAGCCCGGGTAGTAAGGCTTGGTCCCAACGAGGCTTCACAAATGGACCGCAAGGAGTGGGATGTGGGACGCCGCTCATTGGCGCTATCGATGCGAGGGCCGCAGAACGGTTGCGGTCAGTCTTCGAACTCGGGCCGAACGTCCGCATCGGAGCCGAGACTTAACATTCACGGCATTACTGGAAGGTCCGGATATGGCGCGACCACGACCTACAGCTTCGCCATCGGCAATGCCTGCTTACGGAAAGCGGCAAAGCTGGCCTCAACGGCCAACATCGGGCGCGAAGCTGACGATAGCAGCGAATTTGAACCGAATACCCCGACATCCAATGTTCATGATCTGTGCTTCGAAAGTCGAATAAAAGGCAGTCTGGATTGGGAAACCGGAACTCAGCCTCGGCGTTTCTATGAACGGTGGACCGCTCTACGGGCGGATGCAGAACACATATCCCTCAACGCCCAAATGCGGCAAAGCCGAGCGCTACCAGGGCTCCCCCCAGCACGATGTCCGCATGGCTCCGGAAATTCGTGATCGGCAAGCTCGGTCGTGTTGGCCGTGATCTGCGTCGTGTAGCTATTCACCGTTGTGCTCAGATCGGTGATGTGTCCTGGCTGAGGGCCGCGGCAACCACGCGCTCATCGAAGAAAGCAGCCTGACGGCCGTCTCTGACTCCTGCTGGCCTGTCCGGTACCTGGTGGAGTAGGGCATGGCCGCCGTGCTCGGGGGTTTCGACGCGATCCCGCTCGGCGCATCCATGGCGATCGTCAATGAGCTGCGCGGCCGCGTTCATCAGGGGCATGCGCTAGCTGGCATCCACCGCCGTTTCGCCCGACATCAGGGAACGATATCGCCCCCCATGTATTAGAAGCCCATGGACACTATGGAACCCCACGGCCACGGGATGGCGGCCGATCTTTTGACATCGGAAGTTGCCAATGCCAGGCAGCGCATCCACCGGACCGAGCTCGCGCTTCAACGCAGTGAAGAAATGCTGGCCGAAAATCTCGCGCTGTGCAGCAGGATACGAACTGCGGTCGAGGCCGCAGACCCCTTGGTGAATATCGATCCCCCCAGCTTTTAAGGACGTCGCGCGGGTTGAACTGGGCCGGCGGTTCATTCGTCGCAACATTCAGGCCACCCGGCGCCACCACTCGCCCTCAAGCGAAGGCGGTTGATCGCCGTCGCATAGCGGCTGATCTCGGCGTCGATCGGGCTTGGGGTAAAGCCTCGGCGTTCGAGCTTCTTCCGCTCCTGTGCAACATGCAGCGACCAGTAGCGCTGTCCGGCTTGGTAGGTGCGAGCTTTCAGCGCGGTTGGTATGCTGCGAAGACTAACCTTGCACCTCGACTAAGGCGATCGGTCTTTGGGGAACAGTGCCGTCGGTATGGAAGATCGCATCGCACTGTCCTTCCAGCCCTGATTGAAGAGGCCCGTATCCGTTGCCCTGCTGTAGGTAACGAACTCCTCCCCGTTGCGGGCTCCGACCTCTTCCATCCAAGCCGTGGCAGCACCCAGCCAACTCGCGGACTACCTTCAAATAACTGGGGCAAGTCGTGGGGCCAAGTCTAGATGACCATCTGTACTGTGCGATGGGTTGGACCTAGCGTGGGGCAGGGGGCAACTAGAGATAGCCCGACGGCCCCTTACGCAATGTCGCCACGGATAACCCGGACGTTCAGCTGCCTCAGCGCCGGCACGAGTTCCGCATGCGGTCCGAGCGCCGTGGCTCGTCGGGCCTTGAGCCTGCCGTCGACGGCGCGGTCGTAGACCGACACGCATTCTGCTCCGGTCAGCCGCGAATTCTAGCTCAGCTTCCGGTCTTCCTCCTGTTGTTTCGGCACGTGCAGCGTCGGTGCTGATCCCGAGCCGCAGCAGGCCGGTGGATCTACAATGTTGCTGACGCGTCCGGAGCCACGCGTGATTTCACTGCCATTTCGCATTTCTACAATGCGACGCAGCTTCGCCGAGCTAGCATTCCAGCATCAACAAGGGTCTGCTAATGATGTTCATCGCGAATCTTCTCGCTCGGGCCGAGACCGTCGATCAAGTCCATGACATCCGCGGCAGACATCCGCTGAGTCGGGCGGTGTCGTATCACGCCGCTCAGAGCACGTCCGACACCACGCATTTTTATGTCGTGGAACAATACCGCGATCATGCGGCTTGGGAGTCTCATATGGCCTCTCCCCATGTGGGCAATGCGCTATCCGTGTCAATGATCTGCTTAGAGAGCCGCCTGCGACAGCCGCGTTCGTGGTTTTTGCCGAATACATAGCTGTGCCAGCGGACAGCCACGCTATCTAAGCGTGTTCGCCATTTAGCTGTCGACCACACAACTGGATTGGCTCTTCATACAACCTACGACGGACGGAAAGGATTTCCGATGGCTGAAGTGGCAGTTCTAGGACTTTGTCTTGTTTGTCTCGATAACCCCGCAGTCTGTCCCAAATGCCAATCAGGGGAATACCATGCCTGCGGCTGATGTGCCGCGCACACTGCTTCAACGAACTTGTCGAGTGCCGGTTGCTGCGTGACGAACCGAGCGACGAGCGCTGACTTGCTCGCCTACGGTTCGCTCGATAGCGCATTGCGCGCCGCGTAGAGTTCGGCGATGAAGTCGGTAATCAGCGCCGAGTTGATTCCGTCCGGCGGACGCAGGAGCAGCGCGCGGAAGTGCACGGCCGGCTCGAATGGCCTGGCGACGATGCCGCCAATCATGCGGTCGGCAATGACCGAGGGATTCACCAAGCCGATCCCCATGCCCTTCGCCGCGAGGATGGCGATGGTCAGGCCGTAGGGCGTCTCGATCAGGATGCGCGGCCGCACGGCATTCGCGGTCAGGATTTTGTCCATGGCGACCCTCACCGTGTCTTCCGGTGACAATGCCAGGAACGGCTCGTCGGCGAGATCGGCCGGTGTGATCACCTCCTTTCGCGCCAGCCGGTGCGTCTTTGGCATTACGCAGACGGCGCGCGGCGTGGTGAAGATGCTGTGCAGCACGCCGCTGGTATCGACCTCGTCGGCCGCGAGCCCGATGTCGAAACTGCCGGACGCCACCAGGTCGCGGACGACGTTAGAAGTGCGAACCTGATAGCTGATGCGCACCTGGGGATGCCGGCGCGAGAACGCTACGATGGCGCGCGGCACCAGCCCATGCCCGAGGGCCGACAGGCTGGCGACGCGAATGGTACCGGTGCCGACCTCCTTGATCTGGGCCGCACGCAGCTTGAGCCGGTCGAGCCCGGCCAGGCTGGCTTTCACCTCGGCATGGAACAACTCCCCTTCGCGTGTCGGCACCAGCCTCCCACGAATGCGGTCGAAAAGCCTGAAGCCGAGTTCAGCCTCTAGCTTGGCTAGCGAACGGCTGATGGCCGGCTGCGAGGTATCGAGCAGCGCGGCCGCCGCGCCGGCGCCGCGCGTGATCATGATCGCGTTAAAGACATCGATGTCGCGCAGGTTCATAGTGCAGCCCATATCAAAAGCGAATTAACTTTATCGCTGCGGTCATAGATGGCAATGGATGAGCCCGCTAAGTTGCGCCCATGAACCGACGCGACGACACTTCACATGTCCATCCTCCCAAGCGCTCCGAGGAACCATTCCAGGCGGTGGCGATGCCGGTCGAGCGAGCCTCGACCGTTGTCTTTGACGATCTGGAGTCGTTCGAGCGTCGTGTCGAGCGCCTATACGACGGGTTCAGCTACGGACTTTACGGCACACCGACCAGCCGGCAGCTCGAAGATCACATTGCCGTACTGGAGGGCGGATCGCGGGCTCTCGTCGTCCCGTCGGGCATGGCCGCCATGACGCTGGCAACCATGGCTGTCTGCCGTGGCGGCGAAAGGGTTCTGATTCCGGAGACGCTCTATGGGCCAGCGCGCGACATGGCCGAGCGTTTTCTCGGCCCCCTCGGGATCAAGGCGGTTTCCTACGATCCACGGCTGGACGCGAACATCGCGGCCGTGATCGACGGCAGAACGCGGCTGGTCTGGGTAGAATCGCCTGGCTCGGCCACCTTCGAGATCCAGGATGTACCCGCCATCACGGCCGCGGCCCACAAGGCCGGCGCGCTCGTCGCAGCCGACAACACCTGGGCCTCTCATCTGCTGTTCAAGCCACTCGCTCATGGCGTCGATATCTCGATGCAGGCGCTTTCCAAACACGCCGCCGGCCATGGCGACCTCCTGATGGGCTCGGTCGCGGTGCATGATCAGGCCCTGTTCCGGCGCCTGAAAGATACCGCGCGCTTCCTGGGCTATGGCGTCTCGCCTGAGGATTGCGCACTGTGCGAGCGTGGCCTGATGACCATGCCGGTGCGTATGCGTCACGCCGACGGCACCGCGCGCAAGATCATCGCCTGGCTATCGGAACGCCCGGAAGTCGCCCAAATCTTGCATCCCGCGGACCCTGGTCATCCCGGCCACGCGATCTGGAAGCGCGACTTCGCCGGATCGGCGGGCGTGTTCTCCTTCGTGCTGCGGCCGGAAGTGGCGCAACTGCAATCCAACGCCCTGCGCAGCTTGCGGCTGTTCAGGCTCGGCGCGAGCTGGGGCGGCGTGCATTCGCTGATTGCCGTCAGTGATCCGCGCAAAGGCCGCGCCAGCCTCGACTGGCTGAAGCCCGGCCCGGTCTGGCGCCTGTCGATCGGCCTCGAGGCGCTCGACGATCTTCTGGCCGACCTGTCCCAGGCCTTCGAGCTCTTTGCAGAAGCCCGGCGCAACGGATCCGCCGCGGCCGGCGCCAAGGCCGCCGAATGACGACAACCTCAACGACAAGGGGAATGACTGTGAAACATCAAGGTCTGAAATGGCTCGCGGGTCTGGCGATAGGATTGGCCAGCCTGAGTTCGGGCGCCGTGGACGCCAGCGCGCAGGCGGTCATCAACAAGATCAAGGAACGCGGTTACGTCAGCTGTGGCGCCAGCCAAGGCGTGCCCGGTCTCTCCCGGCCCGACGAGAAGGGGTATTATCGCGGCTTCGATTCCGATATCTGCCGCACTTTCGCGGTCGCCATCCTCGGCGATAAGGAGAAGATCCGTTACGTGCCGCTTAACGCAGGCCAGCGTTTTCCTGCGCTGCAGACTGGGGAAATCGACGTTCTGTCGCGCACATCCACCATCACCTACAGTCGCGATACGGTTGTCCGCTTCGTCTGGATCAATCTCTACGACACGGACGGCATGCTCGTGCGCAAGGCCGATAACATTGCCGAGCCCAAACTGCTCGACGGAAAGACCGTCTGCCTGCAAGGCGGTGGCAGCCTGACCGAGAAAGCGATCGAGGAAACCGAGGAAGAGTTCGGGATCGCGATGGAGAAAGTCTATTACGACTCGACCGTTCAAGCGCGCGACGCCTTTTTCGGCGGCCGCTGCGATTCCTACGTCACCGACGGCACCGCGGCAGCCGGACAGCGTGCCTCGGTGGCCAAGAACCCAGACGACTACGACATCATCCAGGTCGGCAAGGCCGCCGAACCCAATGGCGTCGCGGTCGCCCGCGGCGACGATCAACTCTTCGACGTGGTGCGTTGGACATTGAATGCTCTGTTCTGGGCCGAGGCCAACGGCATCACCTCGCAGAACATCGATGAAAAGCTTGCCTCGGGCAGTCCGGAAGTCAAACGGGTGCTTGGCGAGGAACCCGGCTTCGGCAAGCCGCTCGGATTAGACGATAAGTGGGCCTACAACGTCATCAAGCAGATGGGCAACTACGCCGAGATCTGGGATCGCAATCTCGGCAAGGACAGCCCCCTAAAAGTCGAACGCGGTCTGAACGCGTTGTGGAAGGACGGGGGCCTCAACTATCCCTTCCCATGGGATTGAGCCGCATGTTGAAGGGGAACGGGCCCGGCGCTCCCCTTCGCTGCCAACGCCGCGAACCCTCGAGGTCGACATGCTGAGCGATGCCAAGTCCAGATCGATCATCATCCAGTGTGCCCTGGGGGCCGCGGTTGCCGCTTTCGCTGCCCTGCTCGTCAGCACGACCTTCGCCAATCTGAGGGCGCGCGGCATCCCGATCGGCTTCGATTTCCTGACCATGCCATCCAGGATCGTCATCTCCGAAGCGATCCTCACCTATAAGTCAAGGGACCCCTACTACTGGGCGATCGTGACCGGGCTCGCCAATACGGTCTTCGTCTCCGCCGTCGTCATCGTCTTTTCATCCATGCTCGGCCTCGTCGTCGGCATCACCCGGCTGAGCAGCAATCCCCTGGCGGCCGGCACCTGCCGCGTGTGGGTGGAGGTTGCGCGCAATTCACCGCCGATCGTGCTTCTGATCTTTCTCTACTCGCTGTGGTGGAAGGTGCTGCCGCCGGTCGGCGAAGCGCTCAATCTCCTGCCCGGCGTTTACGCCTCGATGCGCGGCTTTGTGGTGCCGGCTATCAGCATGGACGCCGCCACCCCGGGATTGCTGGTCATTGCTCTCGCTCTCGCTCTTGCACTCGCGGCCGCCGGCTGGGCGGCGGCGCGACGAGGATGGTTGCCGCCGCTGGCCGCGCCGGCGATCGTCACGGTGGGGGTTGCCGGACTATGGCTTGCCGACGCGAAGTTCTCCGTCGACTGGCCGACCTTCACCGGATCGAATTTCAAGGGCGGCAAGCAACTGACGCCCGAACTCAGCACCATCCTCATCGGGCTGACCATCTACACTACCGGCTTCGTCGCCGAGATCGTGCGCGGCGGCGTGCTTTCGGTCGGCCGCGGTCAGTGGGACGCAGGTCATTCGCTCGGCCTGCCGCGCGGCAAAATACTGCGTCTGATCATCATCCCGCAGATGCTTCGGGTGATCGTCCCGCCGCTCAACAGCCAATACATCAACGTCGTGAAGAATTCGACGCTGGCGATCGCGGTCGGCTATCCGGACTTCCTTGCGGTGATGAACACCATCATCAGCAAGTCCAGCCATTCGATCGAGGGCGTCTTCATCATCCTTGGCGTCTATCTCGCCCTCAACCTGAGCCTGTCGAGCGCGGCCAATTGGTACAACCGTCGCATCGCCATCGTGGAGCGCTGAACTATGAAGGCCGTGTCTCTTCCCCTTCCGGCCGAGCCAATGCCCGGTCAGATCCGCTTCGGCGCCTTCCGGCGGTCCGCCAAGCTCCTGTTCGGCACGCCGCTCAATGCCGCCCTGACGCTGTTGTTCGGCGTTCTGCTCGTCGCCACGGTACCGCCGATGCTGCGCTGGCTGGTAATCGACGCCGTGCTGTTTAATCCCAATCCAAGCGCCTGCCGGGTGGCCACCGGAGCCTGCTGGAGCTTCATCTACGCCAAGTCCGGGCAGTTGCTGTTCGGCATATATCCGCTCGACGAACGCTGGCGCCCCGCCATCGTCTGCCTGCTCATCCTGGCGCTGCTCGGCTGGTCGGTGCGCCCCGCCAGCTGGGCCCCGCGGCTGCTGGCGCTCTGGGTCGCAGCGCTGGTGCTGATCTTCTGGCTGATGGGCGGCGGCATCGGCCTGACCGAGGTTCCGACCTCGTCCTGGGGCGGCCTGCCGGTGACGCTCCTCCTCACCGTCGTTGCCATCGGCGTCGCCTTCCCGGTCGGCATTGTCTTGGCACTGGCCAGGCGCTCAACCATGCCAGCGATACGCATAGGCGCCGTGGTCCTGATAGAATCGGTGCGCGGACTACCGCTGCTGTCCATCCTGTTCGTGGCGTCGATCATGATGCCGCTGTTCCTGCCCGAGGCCCTGTTGCCCGACAAATTCGTGCGCGCGCTGGTCGCGCTCACCATCTTCGCCGCGGCTTATCTCGCCGAGGTGATCCGCGGCGGCCTGCAGGCCATCCCGAAGGGTCAGTACGAGGCTGCGGCAGCGCTCGGCCTGCCCTTCTGGCGCGCGCAATATCTCATCATCCTGCCGCAGGCGATCCGGGTGGCGATCCCGGCGCTGGCCAACACGATCATCGTCATGATCAAGAACACCAGCCTTGTCCTGGTCGTCGGTCTCTTCGACCTGATCAGCTCCGGTAAAGCGGCGCTGGCTGACCCGGACTGGCCGTCGCCGGCGGCTGAGACATTCCTGTTCATCGGCGCGATCTTCTTCGCGCTCTCCTTCTCGTTCGCCCGCTTCGCCGACTTCCTGGAACGGCGCGGCCCGACCGCTCACTAGGAAATGCCTTGATGTTATTGTCCGCCCCAACGCGCGTTCCATCCATGCCCGATCCCAGCGCTGCGCCCGCTATCCAAATGACCGGCATGAATAAGTGGTACGGAAACTTCCATGTGCTGAAGAACATCAACCTGACCGTCCATCGCGGCGAGAAGCTGGTGATCTGTGGTCCGTCCGGCTCGGGCAAGTCGACGATGATCCGCTGCATCAACCGGCTGGAAGAGCATCAGCAGGGGCAGATCGCCGTCGAAGGCGTCGAACTCAGCCACGATTTGAAGCAGATCGACGTAATCCGCCGTGACATCGGCATGGTGTTCCAGCACTTCAACCTGTTCCCGCACCTGACTATTCTGGAGAACCTGACGCTGGCGCCGATCTGGGTACGCAGGATGCGGCGCGGGCAAGCCGAGCAGACCGCCATGCATTATCTGGAACGAGTGAAGATTCCGGACCAGGCGCACAAATATCCCGGCCAATTGTCAGGCGGCCAGCAGCAGCGGGTTGCGATCGCGCGCGCGCTTTGTATGAGCCCGAAGATCATCCTTTTTGACGAGCCGACGTCGGCACTCGATCCGGAAATGGTCAAAGAAGTACTCGACACCATGGTCGCGCTGGCTGAGGATGGCATGACCATGCTGTGTGTCACACACGAGATGGGATTTGCCCGCCAGGTCGCCGACCGCGTCGTCTTCATGGACCAGGGCGAGATCGTTGAGATGAACACGCCCTCCGAGTTCTTCTCGCATCCGCGTCACCAGCGGAGCAAACTGTTCCTTGCCCAGATCCTGAACTAGCTCGCGCTCGGGTAGTCTCCGGCACGCGCCGTCTGATCCCTGCCTATGGCCCTGATGATCTCGCGCAGTTTTCCGGATGCTCTTGACCTTCCAGCGGCTGGAAAGATTATCTCTAACGTATCAAAATACGAGAGACACGAATGAACATCGGAACTGCCTCCGAAAAGTCCGGGCTGCCGCCGAAGATGATCCGTTATTACGAGGAAATTGGCCTCATGACAGCCGACCGGGCAGGGAACGGATACCGCGACTATTCAATGTCCGACGTGCATCGCCTTCGCTTTGTGCAGCGGTCCCGCAGCATTGGCTTCTCTGTTGAGGCCGTCAGCTGCTGTCGCTGTACCGCGACAAGGAGCGCGAGAGCGCTGATGTGAAGGTGATCGCCCAGGTCAAACGGGCTGACATCGACCGCAAGATCGCGGAGTTGACGAGCCTGCGGGACACGCTCACCCATCTCGTCTACAATTGCCACGGCGATGAGCGCCCTGATTGCCCGATCATCGACGGTCTTGCGGGAAGCGGTCCGGTCCAGTGAGGCGCACTACCGTGATAGCCGCGATCCTGTTCGTGGCCGGCGCCGCTGCAACAGCGCTGTCGCGCCGATTGTCGCGGAACGCCAGGCGGCGATGAAGGCGATGGCAGATGCCGCCAAAACCATCTCCGGGTTTTTGACGGGAAGCGCCTATGACCCCGCAGCCTTGAAGGCGGCTGCCGAAACCATCCGCCGCTCGTCCGGAAGCGCGCCTCCACGCCACCCGGTGAATCCCAGCGCGACGATCACAGCGGACATAAGCACGCCCCAAGGCAGCACGGCTTCGGTCTCTGCCGCCGAGAAGCGTCTCGCTTTATCCGGTCGTCGCCGGAGCGGTGCTGAGCCTGACCTAAACCGAAATCGCGGACATCGCAGCGCGTTCGCGTTCATTTGGGCATGAGCCAGGCCATACAAAAATGTATGAAAAATATTGTGGCGCATGGGAGCTTCGAGCAATACCGTTCCTGCAACGATCCTCACTTTGGTTGCAGTGCAGCAAACTGGTCGAAGGCGGCCTTGACAAATCAGCCGAACATTTGTGGAAAGGGACGATGAGGACTGTTGGTCGAATCGCGATCCTAGGAAGCGTACCGCTGCGAACTCTGCTGGCAGTTGTATTCCTGGTGATGTCGGCGCTTCAGCCTGGTCTCTTCGCCACAGCCAATGCCACGGGTTTTCACGCCAGCGCGGATCTGCAAGCCGAGACACCTGCACACGGCATGGGCCATCACGGCGCCACGGCGAATGACACGGACAGGTCGGAGCATCAGCACGGCGACAAGCAATCCGCCGACAAGCAATCCGCCGACAAGAGCTGTGAAGTCCATTGCGCGCCGGCAAATGCAGTGCCAGTCGATTGTCCTGAGTTGGAGCATGTTGTCTCCCGCTGCTTTGCGCCTGTCATTGCCGTCACTTTGCCGCTCGGCGAATACAAAGCGCTGATTAGACCCCCCAGATACGTCTGAACTGACGCCTCTTTTGAGGGCGTTCGCGCGCAGCGTTGGGAATTCGTTCCCACGCGGCCAAATGCACACGTCAAGATTCAGGTCTACAATGAAAATCGCAAGCTTCGCGATGTCCGCATCGCTGTTCGTTGCCGGATGCGCGGCAACCACGCCGTCCGAGATTCGTCCCGCCTTCAATCCGGCAGATCCCGTCATTGGCATCCGTGGCACGCAATACCACCCGGTCGTCGCCGACTATCGCCAGCGGGAGCCACTCGATCCCCAGAATTGGCGGCGTCTCAATCAAGAACTCTCTCCCGCAGCCTCGGGAGCCGGATCATGAAGCGCCGGCCCCTGACCATAACTGCGGTGGTGACCATTTCGCTGATCGCTGCCGGATGCACGACGAGCGGGGCCCTTGATGGCATCTCAGTCCCCATGGCCGGCTTCACGACAGTCGCGGCGCGTGCCGCATCCGTGACCGGCAAGAAAACCGTGTGGGTGCAGTCCAGCGAGGAAGCGCGGACGATTTCGGAGCGCGTGAAGCGCCTCGTCCAGAAGAAGACGATCGGTCCAGACACCGCGGTGCAGGTCGCCTTGCTCAACAACAAGGGCCTGCAGGCCGCCTACGCCGAGGTCGGCCTGTCGGCGGCCGACATGTGGCAGCAAACGATGCTCGTTAATCCGACGATCTCGATCGGCATGATCGGCGTCGACCCTGTGCGGACGATTGAAGGAGCGCTGGTCAGCAACATCCTTGCGTTGGCGACCCATAAGCGGCGCATCGCAGTCGCGGATGCGCGTTTCCGTCAGGCCCAGCTCCGTGCCGCCGAAGAAACGTTACGGCTGGCCGCGGACACGCGGCGGGCCTGGATCAATGCGGCATCGGCCTGGGAAAGCGTTTCCTATCTGAACAAGGCGCAAGCCGCCGCCGACGCTGCCTCGGAACTCGCTCAAAAACTTGGGGAGACGGGCGCCTTCACAAAGACCGGCCAAGCCCGCGAACACGTCTTTTATGCCGAGATCACCGGTCAGGCGGCGGAGGCGCGGCTTGCCGCCCGGATCGCCAAGGAAGAGCTAACCCGCCTGATGGGTCTATGGGGACCGGACGTCGATTACTCAGTCCCCAACATGCTTCCAGCCCTGCCCAAAGGCGCCAAGGCCAAACGCGCGATCGAGGCGGAAGCGCTAAAAAATCGCGTCGACCTTCAGATCGCGAAACTTGAACTGGAGGCGCTCGCGAAATCCTACGGCCTGACCGAGGCGACGCGCTACGTCAGCGAGCTGGAACTCCTCTCCGGCGTGGAGGTGGAACGCGAAGGGTCGGAGGAGCGCGGCACGGAGACGAGTGTCTCGCCCACTCTCGAGCTCGAGTTTGTCATTCCGATTTTCGACTCCGGCAAGGCACGCATGCGCAAGGCCGAGCTTGCCTACATGCAAGCTGCAAACCGAGTGGCTGAAAAAGCGGTCAACATCCGGTCGGAGGCCAGGTCCGCTTATGACGCCTACCGGTCAACCTACGATATTGCCCGGCACTATCGAAACAACGTCGTGCCGTTGCGAACAAAGATCGAGGCGGAATCGGTCCTCACCTACAACGGCATGATCACCAACACGTTCGAACTGCTCGCAGATACACGCGCCAAAATCAGCTCGATCATGCTTTCCCTCAACGCCAACCGCAATTTCTGGCTGGCCGACGTCAATCTCGGAACCGCCATCAACGGTGGCGGCACAAGCTCATCTGCAGCCGGCGATACACCGGACGCAGCCGAAGCGGGCGCCGAAGGCCCCTGAACTCAAGGAGAAGAAAATGCTTTCAAGACGTCAGTTGCTAGGCGCGGGAGCCCTGCTCGCCAGCGCCACCGCATGGAGCAAAACGTCCGCTGTGGGGCTGCCCGAGGCTGCAATCATGGAGTCCCCCGACATGCAGCCTCCGATCTTCCCGACAAGCGGACCGGACTACCAACCGGTGGTGACACTCAACGGCTGGACCCTTCCGCACCGCATGAACAAGGGCATAAAGGAGTTCCACCTCGTGGCCGAAGCGGTCGAACGCGAGATGTCGCCTGGCATGACCGCGTATCTCTGGGGCTACAACGGTCAATCCCCCGGTCCGACCATAGAGGCGGTTGAAGGCGATCGAGTTCGCATCTTTGTGACAAACAAGCTGCCGGAACACACCACCATCCATTGGCACGGCATGATCCTGCCGAACGGAATGGACGGCGTCGGCGGCCTCACCCAGCCGCACATCCAACCTGGCAAGACCTTCGTCTACGAGTTCGACCTCGTGAAGAGCGGGACCTTCATGTACCACCCTCATGCCGACGAAATGGTCCAGATGGCCATGGGCATGATGGGCTTTTTTGTCATTCATCCGAAGGACCCGAAATCCATGCGGGTCGACCGGGATTTCGTCTTCCTGCTGAATGCATACGACATCGAACCTGGGTCCTACGTCCCCAAGGTTATGGAGATGACTGATTTCAACCTGTGGTGTTGGAACAGCCGCATTTTTCCAGGGGTCAGTCCTTTAGTGGTGTCAAAGAACGACAGGGTGCGGGTAAGAGTCGGCAATCTGACCATGACCAATCACCCGATCCACATGCATGGCTATGACTTCGAAGTGACCTGCACCGATGGTGGCTGGGTCCGCCCCGAGGCACGCTGGCCGGAGGTGTCGATCGACATTCCGGTCGGAGCCATGCGGGCCTACGAGTTCGAAGCCAAATATGAGGGCGACTGGGCGATCCACTGCCACAAATCGCACCACACGATGAACGCCATGGGACACGATGTGCCAACGTTCATCGGCGTCGATAAGACAAGGGTTACCGAGAAGATCCGAACAATTCAGCCCGACTACATGCCGATGGGCAATCGCGGGATGGCCGACATGGGCGAAATGGAAATGCCGCTGCCCGACAACACCATCAAGATGATGGATGGCTGGGGGCAATTCGGCCCCATCGAGATGGGCTCCATGTTCTCGGTCGTGAAGGTTCGCGAGGGGCTCGCCTCGGACGACTACGCCGATCCGGGCTGGTACCAGCACCCGGAGGGAACCGTGGCTTACGAGTGGAAGGGAGATGTGCCCGCTCCGACGAAATCAGGCGACGCAAAAACGATGGCCCCGGCAGCGCACGGCGGTCACAGCAAACAGGGATGACAAAACCGAAACCCCTCAACCTCAACAATGAGAGAAAGTACAGCATGAAACGTATCATCGCAGCGGCCGTTTTGACGGTACTTAGTTCCGGAGCGGCTCATGCCAGTGGAACCCACGCCGGAAGCCATGGCGACAAAGCCGCCATTATGCGGATCGGCAATCCAGGCGAGGCCGGCAAGGCAAAGCGGACTATCAACATCTCGATGTCTGAGAAGGACGACGGAAAAATGTTGTTCCAGCCGGCCGTCCTTAGGGTGAAGAAGGGCGAGACCGTTCGCCTGAAATTCGTCAACAAGGGCCAAGTCGACCACGAGTTCGTCATGGACGTCCATGAGGCGATCATGGAGCACAAGGCGCTGATGGAGAAGTTCCCCGACATGGAGCACGCCGATCCCAACGCGATCCGGCTGGCGCCCGGCGCCAGAGGCGAGATCATCTGGACGTTCGCCAATACTGGCGACTTCGGTTTCGGCTGCTTGGTTCCGGGTCACTACGATTCCGGCATGAAGGGCGACATCAACGTCGCCAACTGACCTCAACGCAAAGGAAGCAAATCATGACACTTTTGGTAAGGACACTCTCGACATTCGCGCTCGTTCTCGCCATCGGCGGGAGCGCGCTTGCGCAGCAATACGTGAAGGGCGAAGTCATCAAGGTCGACGCCAAACAGCAGAAGCTGACGATCAAGCATGGGCCGCTGACCAATCTCGACATGCCCGCGATGACGATGGTGTTCGTCGTCGCGGAGCAGGGCCTGCTCGATAAGGTCAAAACGGGTCAGGCGATCGAGTTCACAGCCGACCGCGTCAACGGACGTATCACGGTCACCGGCATCAAGTGATCCGGGACCAGCGCCGCGGGTTGAAACCAATCCGCGGCCCGCTGGCTGCTCTCAGAAGCGATCACGGCGTGATGGCTTGAGGTGATGAGCGCCGCGGATCAGCCTTATGCTGGACTTGCGGCACAATAAAAGGGATAGGCCACAATGAGATACAACGTGAAAGTTGCAAGGCGCTTTCGCTTGCGAACCGTGTTGTCGATTCAGTCGATGGATGTTGATGCATCGAAAACCCAGTACCTGGCTGATTGAAAAAGCTGCGTCACCGACTAATGGCACCGAGCCGAAAGACCCGCCGGCCAAAGCCTCACTGAGACATCGCTTCGTTCAGAAGCAAACTGGAGGTCATCAACGCTTGGCGCGCCAGGCCAGATGAGAGATTGCTATTATGAAAATTCTCCTAGTCGAAGACGACGAACAAATCAGCCGTTACATCGAAAATGGACTGAGCTCTTCCGGCCATGTGGTCGATGCCCTGACAGACGGACGCGATGCTTTGCTTGTCGGACTACGCGATCCATATGACGTCGCAATCGTGGATCGGGTGCTGCCAGGCCTCGATGGCTTGTCGCTTGTGCGGGGTCTTCGAGGCGCCGGCGCAAAGGTGCCAGTGATCTTCCTGACGGCTGTGGGCGGCGTTGACGATCGAGTTGAAGGCTTGGAGGCAGGTGCGGACGATTACTTGATCAAGCCCTTTGCCTTCTCCGAACTCCTGGCTCGGGTCAATGCTCTGCAAAGGCGTCCTCCGATCACCGCCGAAAAGGCAAAGCTGAAGGTGGCTGACCTGGAACTGGATCTCTTCAGCCGCCTCGCCACCCGCGGCGGAACGACGATCGAATTGCTTCCTCGGGATTCGCGCTGCTTGAACTCCTGATGCGCAACGAGGGCCGTATACTGACGAAGACCATGCTCCTTGAGCGGATCTGGAACTTCAACTTCGACCCGCAAAGCACCGTGGTGGAAACCCATATCAGCCGACTGCGGGCGAAGATCGACAAACCATTCGATGTCCCGCTCCTGCGTAATACACGCAACACCGGCTACACCATTCATGGCCAACGCTAGTATCGCTAGAAGTGCGTCAATCCGAGTTGCCGCGTTCTACATCTCCCTGTTTCTGCTTTCGTTCCTGGGAGCCAATTTCGTCGCTTACAACATGGTCGCCGCCTACCTCTACGAGCGGCTGGATTCCAATGTGATGGAGCGGTTCCGGGAGATTTCTTCCGCCTATGAGGCGAATGGTGTCGACGGCGCAGCCCTGATGATCCGAAGCCATGGTCCGGCAATCCGGGGGCAGGAGACGCTTTACACACTGAAGGATCCCAACGGCGACTTCTTGGCTGGCAACATTGATATTTCCGCCGTGCCGCCGGGATTTTCCACGCGCGCACCGACAAGCCACGAGGTGGCGCCCAATAACTACAGGCTCTACCGGAAGAACCTAGACGGCTACGACCTGACCGTCGGCGTAAGCTATGACGACACCAATCGCCTGCGTAGCATCGCGCTTATCAGCTTCGGCTGGGGAACGGCGATCGTGCTTGCTGGAGGTCTCGGTGCGGGCGCAGTTTTGGCGTTCCGCACGCGACGGCGCATCACTAGACTCTCGGAGGTGATGCAGTCCGTTGGCGCCGGCGATCTCGCTACCCGCTTGCCGGTCTCCTTGCGCAGCGATGACATCGACGTGCTGGCGACTGAAGTCAATGTCGCTCTGGCACAGCTACAGGCTAGTGTCGCGGCGATGACACAGGTAGCGACCGACATCGCGCACGACCTCAAGACGCCGGTCGGCCGGCTGTTTCTAACGCTTGAGGGCGCTTCCGAAAGCAAAGACCAAACGGCCACGAGATCCCTCATCGAAAAAGCGATGAGCGAAGTCTCGCATATAGCCGGCACGTTCGAGGGCTTGCTGCGCATCTCGCAGATTGAGTCCGGCGCACGCCGTTCGCGATTTGCGAAGGTGAACCTTCCGGAACTGGTTGCTGAACTCTACGATATCTATAGTCACATCGTGGACGACGCCGAGCGCTCGCTGGTTCTTTCCAATGACAGCCGAAACACGGCCTCATTCATATGGGGCGATGCCGATCTGCTGAAGCAGATGTGCGTGAACCTTGTCGTCAATGCAATGCGCCACACACCACGAGGGGCCCGGATTGCAATCGGCGTCACCACGCAGGCGAACCGCTGCGCGATCGTCGTCAGCGACAACGGACCGGGCATCCCGGCGGCGGAGCGGCAGCAAGTGTTCAAGCGCTTCTATCGCCTGGAAAAGAGCAGGACCACCGAAGGGACAGGCCTCGGCCTCAGCGTGGTCAAAGCCATATCGGACATCCATGGCGCGACAATTTCCCTGAAGGACAATAGGCCCGGCTTAATCGTGCAAACAGAGTTCCCGCGTAAACTATAGTATGAGGTCAGTCACGCGTAGACGGGTGGTTCATATCGGCTTGAGCCGAATTACAATTCAATAGTGCTGGCGACCAGACCAGAGTTCGCTAACCCGCCACGATGGCCCGGCGCTCTTGGTCGCTGCGTTGTCCGGCGTGCGCCGGCGGATGGGTGCCTACGGCACTGGCTTTTTCTTTATTTCTTGGTACGGACCGGCCTGCGCATCAGCAGCTATGTCCGATACGATATCGCCGGCGAAAACCTCAGCTCGGACGTGGTTGGCCGTTTTAGACAGATGCCGCCAGACCGAGCTCGGCACGTTGCGCGCCTATACTCAAATCAAACACTCTCGTCGCGCGGTGACGCTGCGACCACTTCACGACCGATGACAGTATGGCGGGTGAGAGCAGCATCGTGACGCGTTGGTGGCGTAGGTGACGACCATCCGAAGACGGGTGGTGGCGAGTAGGTTTCCTTGGTGCGGTGTGCGGTGCTGTATAGATTTCGTTGACGGCAGTCGAAGGGCAAACCAGCCGGCAGTGCTGCCGGCTGGTTTGTCCTGCACCGGCTCCGTGGGAAGATGCGGAGCTGCGGTGTCGGCCCCGCTACCGGCCCGCCCAGCTGGCGCGCTGGCGAGGGCTCCCGCCCTGCCACGATGAGGGGCTCACTGCCTCGACTCGGTTATAGGGGGAATCGGTTTTCTCGATATCGCCCTTGTCGAGCACTTGGGAAGATATATCGGAGTTGGATGCCGATTTCCTGGCTTCGCCCGTCGATCCATGGCCGTGCAAGACCTCGCCGATGCGGGGGCTTGTCGAGTTCGTGCCGCTGTGGGCGACACCGGTCATTGCCGCTAAGACAATCAATGCATATCCGATGGTGTGCTTCATGGTTCAGTCCTTTTGTCGAAAGTGAGCGTTCGAACACTCAGCAACAACCAGGCTACCGGGTCGAATTCACGGGCACCTTCCCTCGGATTTACATTTTTGTGATTCTCATGCGTGGCCGCGGCTGAAGCCCGGGAAGATCAGCTTTGAAATGTCACGCGTTGAACGGCTGTCGCCGTTTCTCTTATGCCGATGCATGGCGGTCCAATGCGGCTTCAAAGGGGAAGAACGCGCATTCAGCCAGATCTCATGAAACACGGAGTCCACTGTCGCACCTGCTTTTTGCTGAGAGATTGCCGCACACGGGTGCGTCGGTCTTCCGCTATTCCATTCTTGATTCAGGAGGTCTGCAGCGAGGTTGACGAGCACTCGCATACACAAGCACGCCGATCCCAACTCGATCCGGCTGACGCCTGGTGTCAGAGGCGAGATCATCTATTCGCCATGCCGGCGAATTCGGTTCCTCTGCCTTGGTCCCGGGTCACTACGACCCTGGCATGAAGGGCGGCATCACCGTCGCCAACTGACTACCAATCATGACACTATTGAACTCTCTCGACGCTCGCGCTCGTGTTCTCCAAGCAGAATAACAAGCTGACGATCAAACCATGGGCCGCTGACTAGATCTCGACACGCCGGCGATGACGATGATGTTCGTGGTCGCGGAGGAGGGCATGCTGATAAGTTCAAAACCGGTCAGGCGATCGAGTTCACAGCCGACCGCGTCAATGGACGCATCACGGTCGCCCGTACAGTGACCCGGTCGAGCAATGCCATGGGCACGGAAGTCAGGATGAAGGTGCCGGGCAGAAAATCCTCCAGAGATTTTCTTTCCAATCGTCATGTGCGGAGCGGCTCAGGGGCATCTCTATTGGATATTTTCGCGCACCTACGCTCACATATGCCGGAAAGTTACAGCGAACGCGTGCACGATGCCTGCCCGCATCTTCATACCTGATGGCGCCGTTCGCTTCCGTCTCGACCAGGCCAATAGCGACATCAAAGTCATAGTCGCCATAGAGCGAGACATTGTTGTTCACTACGCTGAGCTGGACCGACGTGGCATCTGGAAAACTGGCTGTGTAAAAGACTAGTTGCTCCGCCGCCATCGAGGGCGTAGCCACCAACACGGCGGCAAATAATGCAATGGCGCGCACTTTCCTCCTCCCGGGGATCCAAGGTGAAACTATCACCTCTCGCGTCAATGTTCGAATCGAATCTCCACGTCGGCGTGGGCGGAGACATTCAGAGGGCTGGGATAGTCCTCGTAGCGGCAGCGCTCGAGGCGGCCGGCAGGCTCATGATGCGGATGCTAAGCACAATGCTTTTCCGCGGCAATTAGACTTCGTAAAGAACGAAATGGCTTGTTTCTTCACATGGCCACGAAGGGATCAAAGCATGAGTGGAACCGTTGGCGATCCTAGCTTTGTGCGCGATTTACAAGAAGGTCAACACCCGGGACACTAGCCATCGCTAGGTCAGGCGGTCGCAAAGCTGACCTCAACGGCCGACATGCGGTGCCGCTCGGCAAGCCTTGGGGCCGAAAGGAGACCGTCCGGTTTTATGCCGGGCGACGCGAAAAGCGGACGCACGACCACCCGATGCCGAAGTGCATGCGTATGCTGCGCCTCGGTCCATCACCCTCATTCTCCCAAAGAGCCTGCGGCCATCTCCCACAGGCGTTGCGCGTTGGCGATATCGAGCGCGTATGGGGCAACGCCTTCCAACCTCAACTGGGGGCGGCTCGGCACGACCGGGGCCTCGGCGCAGTTCTCGAAATACCGTCCGTTCGTTCCCTCGACCAACGGCGAGACCGCGAGAAGCACCGATGTCGCAGCCCCCTCTTCGGGTGTCTTGCGAAGGTGTTCGGGCGTACGCAGTCCTCCGGTATGACGCTGCAGGTTTGTCGCGATGGCTCCCGGATTGAGCGCATTGGACACGATCCCGTCGTCGGCCCATCTATCCCGGATCCCCACGGACAGGAGGGTGCAAGCTGTCTTCGACTGGGCATAAGCAAGAAGCGGATCGTATGGGAGGAAGTAGAAATGCGGGTCGTCCCAGAAGACCGGACCGAACAGGCTGCCACTGGAGCTGACGGAGACAACGCGCGGCCATCCGCTGGAGGGCGGCGCCGCAATCGTCGCCCTTCCTACTAAGACGGATCAATAATTGCCGTTGTAGTACCGATCGTCGCAGGGCGCGGTGTAGATGCGACCGTAGCGGTCCTGATAGCGGCAGAGTTCTTCGCCGCGACGCTGCGGGGTCGTGGCTGAACCGACGACCGCTCCGAGCAGCGCGCCGCTGGCCGCGCCGATGACCGTGCTCTTGGTGTTGCCGCCAATCGCCTGGCCGACGAGGGCGCCGCCGGCACCGCCGATCAGCGCGCCGGTTCCGGCCCGCTGCTGACCCTCTGTCTGCGCGCAGCCTGCAAGTGCGGCGGCCACCAGAATTGTTGCAATGGCTTTGTGACGATTCATCGTGAGGTCTCCTTAAACGCCTGAAATCCCTATGCCTTGTCAGATCAGGTTGCTTTGCGGCGGAACGGCGGCAGCCGCACTCACGATATGAGACATGGTTTCTCGCGGGTTGATGATGGGCCGCAAGAGTCTGGTGAGTTGATTTGAGAAGACCAGCCCCATTAGAACGAAACTCGGGGCACAAGGCAGAGCACTTTATGAGGCAAGGCTTCTCGAACGCCCAGCCTTTCTGGCCTGCCCGATCGATCCTGCTGGGCAAGTCCGAGCTGGGGTCGACACGCGACCTTCGCGCCAACACCGGCAGAGCCGGGAAGTGGCGGCACCACGACCTCCAGCGCGGTCGCCTGCGACGTCAGCTTTCAGGAACGGCAAAGCGGATCTAGACGGGCGAGATGAGGCGCGTTCCTGCCTGGCTATTAGCCTTCTGCTCGGACTTGTCGGTACGTGGTCGTTGGAAATTTCGGGCCCCATGCCAAACCGCAAGATCGGTCGAGCACGTTATGGCCGTCGGCGACTAAGCTGGAGCGTCCGTGCACAGCGCCCGGTTTTGGGAAGACAACAGTATCGCTTCGAACTTGCAAGAGTAGATTTCAACGAATTCGCGACGGTAGCAACCGGCGGCGAAGCCCGATGCATTCGCCATCTCGTGGCGATCGCAACCTTGCCGTCGGCGATACAAGTGGCGTTCCCACCTGTGACGACGTTGTCGAAATCGGTAGGCACACCGGCCAGTAGTCGCGGCCTCTATGATCGAGATGTGCAATATCGACGGTAGCTGCCGAGACGGCACTTGTCGCTGGGGCAGGATCGCATTTGCCCGGCAATCTGAAGCCCGATCAATCACGGAGCCGAAGCCTTTTAGAATCCTTACGGGCGTTGACAGCCTCAATTATGAAGATCCACACATCGGGATGTGTCCGAAGCTACACACCCGTCCTCGCGGCGTGTTCCTGGCGCGATAGATCATGGATGCCTGGCGCACGTTGACGATCAATAAGGATCAGCCACGGTAAGCTCGGCAGAGCAGCGCCTTGCATTTTTTTCACAACGCCTGCAAGTCGTCGGCTGACGGATTCGCCAATTGCTGAATCTTCCAGCAGAAAATCTCGGCAAGGTGGCGCTTTTGCATACGTTTTGGCTATTTTGTGCTTGCCCGTGCCCATATCGGCGGCAGATTTGCGCTGCTTATGGTTGGGATTTTTACTTCTAATTTGGCGCATCGCGCAAAAAATATATCCTGCCCCCAGCAGACAGCCAGACATTGAAAGAATGTGGATTGCCGACGACACGCTCGGCATGCAGGGGAAGGGTTTGACCATGAAACAGGTGAAAGAGTCGACGAATGCACTGACCAGAAGAAAGTTTCTCAAAGGCAGCGCGGTCGCGGCCGGAGCCGCCGTCGGATCGGGCGCGATAGGCGGGTTCCCGACGATCTGGGCCCAGGAGATCAAGGACATTGAACTGCGCCATCTCGGCGTTTCTTACTCGGTGGTCAAGGCGATCGGCGACCAGGCTGCCAAGGATCTCGGCTTCAAGGTGACGATGCAGAACCTCGACACCTCGGCAGCCATCAACCGCTTCATCACCCAGCCGAATTCAGTCGATATCGCCGATCTGGAAGGCTGGCAGGCCAAGCTTGCCGTCAAGCGCGGCGTGCTCCAGGGCATCGAAGCCAAGAGGATCAAGGAATTCGACAACTTCCTGCCGATCTTCACCAAAGGCGAACTCGACGGGCACAAGATCCCGCGCCAGGGTATTTCCCCCTACGAGGCTCTCTACATCGAGAAACCGGACTCCACAGAACTGCATGACGGCGTCACGGAATGGCTGACAAATGTGCCGCAGGTCTACAATGCTGATCCCATCGGTTATCGTCCCGATCTCGTCGGCCATCCGGTCACCGAATGGAAGGAATTGATCGACCCGAAGTTCAAGGGCAAGGCGGCGATCCTCGACGTGCCGGCGATTGGTATCATGGACGCCGCCCTTTGTTTCGAGAGCGCCGACCTGATCAAGTACGGCAACAAGGGAAACATGACCAAGGCTGAGATCGACTTCACCATCGACAAGCTGATCGAACTGAAGAAGTCGGGCCACTTCCGCGCCACCTGGACCACATTCGACCAGTCAGTGCAGCTGATGACGGCCGGCGAGGTGATCATCCAGTCGATGTGGTCGCCGGCCGTCGCCGCGGTGCGCGTCAAGGAGATCCCTTGCGTCTACGCTCCGGTCAACAAGAGGGGTGACAAGGAAGGCTATCGCGGCTGGTGCAACGGCATGGGCTTGATGAAACATCTCGCCGGCAAGAAGCTCGACGCAGCCTATGAATATATGAACTGGTACATGTCGGGCTGGCAGGGCGCCTTCGTTAGCCGCTACGGCTATTACAGCCCGGTTCCCTCCACGGCGAAGAAGTTCATGACGCCGGACGAATACACCTTCTGGTACGAAGGCAAACCGGGACCCGAAGAAGTTAAGGACCCCTATGGTGTGCCGATGGAGAAGGCGGGCACCGTCCGCGACGGCGGCTCCTTCGTCGAGCGCGTCACCAACATCTCATGCTGGAACACGCTGATGGATGAGGCGGCCTACATGAACAAGCGCTGGAACGACTTCAAGGTCGCCTAAGACGCTAGCTGCAACCGGATCGCGCATGCCGTGCCCGATCCATACCTTCAGCTGAAGATCTTCGGAGAGGCGCGATGGCGCATAGCGCTGCGTTCAAGCGAAGTCTGGCCGGATGGGCCTATGTGGCCCCGCTGGTCGTCATTCTGATCCCGTTTTTCGTGCTGCCGCTGATCGCCGTGGTGGCCGCGAGCTTTTTCGAGACCGATGGCTTCGGCGGATTGTTCCCCGCCTTCAACCTCGGCAATTACACCCAGATCCTGACTTCGGGACTGACGTTCAATCTCTACTACGAGACGATCAAGTTCGCTGTGCTGACCTGGTTCTTCAGCATCCTGATCGGCTTCTTCGTCGCTTATTTCCTCGTCTTCCATGTTAAGAACCAGTTGCTGGCGCTCGGGCTGTTCCTGCTCTGTACGGTACCGTTCTGGACCTCGAACATCATCCGGATGATTTCCTGGATCCCCTTGCTCGGCAAGGAAGGGCTGGTCAACGAGGCCTTTCTCAAGCTCGGACTGATCGATCAGCCGCTTGAATTCCTGCTGTTCTCCAGCTTCGCGGTGGTGGTCGCCTACGTCCACCAGCTCACCATCTTCATGATCGTGCCGATTTTCCACGCCATGGGCCGCATCGACAAGTGCGTCGTCGAGGCCGCGCTCGATGCTGGCGCCAGCCGTTTCGACATCATGCGCCTGATCATCGTGCCGCTGTCGAAGAGCGGCATCGCGCTCGGCTCGATCTTCGTGATCTCGATCGTCATGGGCGACTTCTTCGTCGTCAAGGTGATGTCGGGCGGCGGCTCGGCCTCCGTCGTCGGCGCTTTCTACGAGGACATCTCGGTGCTGCAATACCCGACCGCCGCGGCGAGCGCGGTTCTGCTGACGATAATCCTCGTCCTCACGGTCGGCCTCATCCTGAGCTTCGTCGACATCCGCAACGAGATCACGCGATGAGCCTGGCCCGTATCTCGGACGTGGCGGCCACCGGCGTACCGGCGCGCAGAAGCCGGGCGATTGCGCCAGCCAGTGGACGGCCTTGGACCTTTTATGTGCTTGCCACGCTGTTCACGCTGTATTTGTTGGCGCTCTACGGTCCGATGGCCTGCATCTATATCCTCTCCTTCCAGGATCTGCGCGGCGGGCTGGTCTTCCCGATGAAGGGCCTGTCGCTGCACTGGTTCATCGACCTGTTCACGCAGGTTCGCACCGGCGACGTCAAAGGCTCCTTCGAGCGCTCGTTCGAGCTCGCGATCATCGTCACTGTGCTGACCGTGGTCGTGTCCTTCCTGGCCGGGCTTGGCTTCCGCATACGCTTCGCCGGCGACACCATCGTCTTCTATATGATGATCGGCAGCCTGGTCGCTCCTGGCCTGGTGCTCGGCATCGGCGTCGGGCTCATTTTCAACGCGGTCGGCATCGACGCAAGCCTATTCACCTCCGCACTTGGCGCCCAGCTTTCGTGGACGCTGCCCTTCGGCGTCCTGGTTATGTTCGCCGTCATGTCGCGCTTCGATCATGCCTGGGAAGAAGCGGCGCGCGACCTCGGCGCCTCGCCCTGGCAGACGATCTGGCTCGTCGTGATCCCGGTGCTGGCACCCGGCCTGGTCGCTGTCGCGCTGTTCGGCTTCACGCTCTCCTATGACGAATTCGCCCGGACGCTGCAGACGGCCGGCTCGCTCAACACGCTGCCCCTGGAGATCTGGAGCATGACGCTGAACATAACCTCGCCGGCGCTCTACGCGCTCGGCACTGTAACCACGATCGTTTCTTTCCTCGTCATCGGCGCAAGCCTGGGCACGATCGCCTTCATCCAGAAGCGGCGCGAGGCGCGCGCGCCCGGCCAGCCGGGAGGCGCGGCGTGAGCCCAGGCAAGGGTCAGATCGAGATCGCCGGCGTCGCCAAGAGCTATGACGGCTTCACCTATGCTGTCGACGGCGTCAATCTGAAGATCCCGGACGGCGCCTATTGCTGCATTCTGGGCCCATCCGGCTGCGGCAAGACGACGATCCTGCGCATGATCGCCGGGCATGAGGATCCGACTGTCGGCGAGATCCTGATCGGCGGCGAGAATGTTGTCGGCTTGCCGCCGGTCGAGCGCCGCACGGCGATGATGTTTCAGTCTTACGCACTGTTTCCGCATCTCACGGTGCGCGACAACATCGCATTCGCGCTCAGGGTTCGCGGGCTTTCGAAGACGCAGCGCTACGCCAGGACCGACGCCATGATCGAGAAGGTGCGGATGACCGAGTTTTCCAACCGTCTCCCGGCGCAGCTGTCCGGCGGTCAGCAGCAGCGCGTGGCGCTGGCCCGTGCGGCGATCACCGAACCGCGGGTGCTGCTGCTCGATGAGCCACTGTCGGCACTCGATGAGCATCTGCGCATCAAGATGCGCGCCGAACTGGGGCGTATGCAGCGCGAACTCAGCATCACCTTCGTCCATGTCACGCACACCCAGCTCGAGGCGATCGCGCTCGCCGACCTGGTTGTGGTCATGGAAAACGGCAAGATCAAGCAGGCCGGTCCGGCGCGCGAAATCTACGCCGCACCGAAGGATCGCTATGTCGCTGAGTTTCTTGGCGGGCAGAACGTGCTGAGCGGCAAGGTCGGCAAGATCAACGGCGCGCGGGCGATGATCGCGAGCCCCGAGATCGCCGGCATTCAAATTCCGATGCACGCCGGCGCCCGGCTGGAAGCTGGCCAGGCGATCGACATCGCGGTGCGGCGCGACGATATCGAGCTCTTCCGCAAGGACACGGCTCTGTCGGACAAGGACATGGCGTCGGTGCCGGCGACGATCCTCGGCATCGAGTATCAGGGCAATTTCGTCAAGGTGATGCTGGACGCAGCCGGCGAGGCGGAATTCGTCGCGTATGTGCCGGAGCGCCGTTTTTTCGAGAATCCGTTCGAGGTTGGCGACAGCGTGCTTGCAGCATGGCTGATCGACCGCGCACATTTGCTTGCCTAAGGATTTGGAGTCCGTCATGGAAATCAGCCTCACGCTCAACGCACGACCGATCAGCATTTCGGTCGAACCGGCGATGCTGTTGGTCGAGCTGCTGCGCGAACAACTCTCGCTCACCGGGACGCATGTCGGCTGCGACACCAGCCAATGCGGCGCCTGCCTGGTGCATTTCAACGGCGAGTCCGTGAAGAGCTGCACCATGCTGGCGATCTCGGCGGATGGCGGCTCGGTGATGACCGTCGAAGGCCTGTCGGCTGCCGGGCTGGCGAAGCTGCATCCGATGCAGCAGGCGTTCCATGATAATCACGGGCTGCAATGCGGCTTCTGCACGCCGGGCATGCTGATGAGCGCGGTCGACCTTGTCGGGCGCAATCCCGACCCGAGCGAGACGGAAGTGCGCGATTGGCTGGAAGGCAATCTCTGCCGCTGCACCGGCTACCATAACATCGTCAAATCGGTGATCGCCGGCGCTGCCGCCATGCGCGATGCGAAGTGAGGGGCTCATGAGCATGTCAAAAGTGATCGGCATCGGCGCGGCGCCAAAGCGCAAGGAGGATCTGCGCTTCGTTACCGGGCGCGGCAACTACGTCGCGGACATCAAGCGGCCCGGCATGGTGTTCGGCGCGTTCCTGCGTTCGCCGCATGCGCATGCCCGGCTGGAGGCGATCGATGTGACGGCGGCCCGGGCCATGGCGGGCGTGGTGGCGATCTACACCGGCGAAGACCTGAAAGCCGACAATGTCGGCGGCCTCCCGGTCGGCTGGGGCATCCATGGCAAGGACGGCAATCCAATGAAGGAGCCGCCGCATCCGCCGATCGCGCATGGCAAGGTGCGCCATGTTGGCGACGCCGTCGCCTTCGTGGTGGCGGACTCGGTCGAGCAGGCGCGGAGCGCCGCGGAAGTCATCGAAGTCCAGTACGAGATCCTGCCTGCTGTGGTCAGCGTCGTCGAAGCTTTGCAGGCGGGGGCGCCCGCCGTCTACGACGACATTCCGGACAATCTGTGCTGCGACTGGGAACTGGGCGATGCCGCCGCCGTGGAGGCGGCTTTCGCCGACGCCGCGCATGTCGCCAGCATCGAGCTGGTCAACAACCGCCTGATCGGCAATCCGATGGAGCCGCGCGCGGCTATTGGCGAGTATGATTTCGCCAGCGGCCAGCACACGCTGTGGACCACCAGCCAGTTTCCCCATGTGGTGCGCTTCCTGATGGGCGAGTTCGTGCTTCATATCCCCCAGCACAAATTGCGCGTCGTGGCGCCCGACGTCGGCGGTGGTTTCGGCGTCAAGCAGTTCCACTATGCCGAGGAAGCCGTCGTCACCTGGGCCGCCGCCAAGCTCGGCCGACCGGTCAAATGGGTGTGTGAGAGGTCGGAAGGCTTCCTCTCCGACGCCCATGGCCGCGACCATTTCACCGAGGCCGACCTGGCCCTCGACGAGAGCGGCAAGTTCCTCGGCCTGAGGGTGCGAACGCTCGCCAATATGGGCGGCTATCTCTCGACCTTTGGACCCAACATCCCGACCAATCTTTATGCACCGCTGCTGTCGGGGGTCTATCGCATGCCGGCGATCCACTGCTCGGTCAAGGTGGTGTTCACCAACACCGTTCCCGTGGATGCCTATCGCGGCGCCGGGCGGCCGGAAGCGACTTTCGTGCTGGAGCGTCTGGTCGACGTGGCGGCGATCGAGATGGGCATCGACAAGCGCGCCATCCGGCGCCGCAACATGATCCCGACGGAGGCCTATCCTTACCAGACGCCGGTCATCGTCGAATATGACAGCGGCGATCCGATAGGCTGCCTCGACCGTGCCGAGAAGCTCGCCGATGTCGATGGCTTCGAGCAGCGACGGCTGGAATCGGCGCGTCGCGGCAAACATCGCGGCCTTGGGCTCTCTACCTATGTCGAAGCCTGCGGGCTGGCGCCATCGCGGCTCGCCGGCAGTCTCGGCGCGCGCGGCGGGCTTTACGAAAGCGCCACGGTGCGCGTGCATCCGACCGGCGCCGTCACCGTGCTGATCGGCACCCACAATCACGGCCAGGGCCACGAGACGACATTCGCGCAGATCGTCTCGGATCGTCTTGGTGTGCCCTTCGAGGATATCGACATCGTCTGCGGCGACACCGCCAAGGTTCAGTTCGGCATGGGCACCTACGGCTCGCGCTCGCTCGTCGTCGGCGGTGCCGCACTTTCGAAGGCAGCCGACAAGGTGATCCTGAAGGGCAGGAAGATCGCGGCCCACCAGCTCGAGGCCGATCTGGGGGATATCGTCTTCGAGGCGGGGGAGTTCTCCGTCGCCGGCACGGATCGCAAGAAGAAGTTCACCGAGATTGCCGGCGCGGCCTATGTACCCTTCGACTATCCGCTGGAAACGCTCGAGCCGGGGCTCGAAGAGCAAGCCTACTACGACCCGGTCAACTTCACCTATCCCGGCGGTGCGCATTTCGCCGAAGTCGAGATCGACCCCGACACCGGCACGGTGACGCTCGAGCGCTATACCGCCGTCGACGATGTCGGCACGATCATCAATCCGATGATCGTCGAGGGCCAGTTGCAAGGTGGCATCGCCCAGGGCGTCGGCCAGGCGCTGTTCGAGCACGCCGTCTACGACGAGAGTTCCGGACAGCTGCTGTCCGGGTCCTTCATGGATTATTGCATGCCGCGCGCCGACAATTTCCCGGCGATCGTCGTTGCGCCGCACTCCACCACCTGCACTCATACGCCGATGGGCGTGAAGGGGTGTGGCGAGTGCGGCACCATCGGTTCTCCCGCCGCCGTCATCAACGCCGTGGTCGACGCCCTGCAGCCACTGGGCATCACCCATGTCGACATGCCGGCCACGCCGAACCGGATCTGGAACATCATCCGCAATTCGCGCGCCGCGCTTGCAGCCGAATGAGGAGGCTTCGATGAAATCCTTCGGCTATCTGAAGCCCGAGACGACTGTGGCGGCAGCCACTCTGCTTGCCGAACATGATGATGCCAGGATCCTCGCCGGCGGCATGACCCTGCTGCCCACCATGAAGCAAGGCCTCGCCGCGCCGGCCGCGATCATCGATCTCTCGGCGGTGGCGGCACTTCGCGAGATGCAATGGGAGGAGGGTGCCCTGGTCGTCGGCGCAATGGCGCGCCACTACGATGTGGCGTCCTCCGCGCTGGTGCGGGCGCATATCCCCGCACTGGCCTCGCTCGCCGGGCAGATCGGCGACCCGCAAGTGCGCCATCGCGGCACGATCGGCGGCTCCGTTGCCAACAACGATCCAGCCGCCGACTATCCGGCGGCGATCCTCGCCCTCGATGCCACCGTGGTCACGACCACGCGGACCGTCGCCGCTGATGATTTCTTCGTCGACATGTTCGAGACGGCGCTTGAGCCAGGGGAAATCATCACCGGTTTTCGCATCCCGGTTCCCGAGATGGCGGCCTACGCGAAATTCCGCAGCCCGGCGTCGCGCTATGCGCTTGTCGGCGTGTTCGTCGCACGGACGGCCGGAAAGGTTCGTGTCGCCGTCACCGGTGCGGCCTCGTCGGTTTTCAGGGCGCTCGACATCGAGGCTGCGCTGCAGGAACGGTTCGATCCGGATGCGCTCAACCGCGTCTCGATGGATCCATCAAGATTGAATTCCGATATCCACGCGGATCGCGGCTATCGCGCCAATCTGGTGATGGTCATGGCACGGCGAGCGGTAGCGGCTGCGCTTCAAAACGCCGGCCAGGGTGCAACAAAAGGACAATAGCGGCCGGCCGGCGCGGTTCGGCCGCGCGAGTCCGGCCCGGGAGGGCTTATGACCGTCAATCCAGCCAATTTCGGCGCGGCCAGCGCGCCGGGCGACCTTGCGCGTCTTTCCGCCGCCGACATGGTCGCCGGCTACAGAGCAGGCCGTTTCGACGCTGTCGACGTGATCGACGATACGGTGTCGGCGCTCCGCCGCGCGGACGCTGTCTGCGACATCGTGGTGACCGACCTTTATGACGAGGCTGTTTCCGCCGCCAAGGTGATCGCACAGCGCTACCGAAAGGGCATTGAGAACCGTGCGCTGGCGGGCGTTCCTGTCACCGTAAAGGATCTCGTCTTCGTCGCCGGTAAACCGGCGAAAGCGGGCGCACCTTCGCTTGCCGGTTTCGTGCCTGAGGTCGATGCGCATGTCGTGCGCCGCCTGCGCGACGCCGGCGCCATCGTAACCTGCAAAACGACCACTTGTGAATCCGGCTACAAGCTCACCGCCGACAGTCCGGTCAGCGGCATTACCCGCAATCCCTGGTCACCGGACCGCACCAGTGGGGGCTCCAGCGGCGGTGCCGCAGCCGGTGTCGCCGCCGGCTGCGGCCCGCTGGCGATTGGCACCGACGGCGTCGGTTCGATCCGCGTCCCGGCTTCGTTCTGCGGGGTCTTTGGTCTCAAGCCGACTTTTGGCCTCGTTTCGCGCGCGCCCGGCTTCTTCCCGCCGTCGTGGGGATCGCTCGCGCATACCGGCCCCATTGCTCGAACCGTCGCCGATGCGGCCCTGCTGCTCGAGACAATTGCGGGCTACGACGTGCGCGACGCCGCCTCGCTCGCCCTGAAGCCACAGGAATATTCGAGGATACCGCCGTCAGCGAAGGGCCTGCGCGTCGCCTTCTCGGCCGATTTCGGCTACGCGCCGATCGATCCGCAGGTCCGCGCGGCGTTTGCCACCGCAGTGGATATCCTGGCGTCCGCCGGCGCCGAACTCGTCGAGTTCCCTTTTACCCTCGATCCGCAGATGCTCGACAAGGTGCTCAAGCCGATCGCCTTCACCGAACAAGCGGCATCGGTCGGCGACCGCGGTGAAGAGGCGTTTGTCGATTCGGACGATGCGTTCCGCGCGGTTCTTCAAAAAGGCCTCCGCTACAGTGGCGCGGACTACATGGCGGCAACGCATCTGCGCACAAGGCTGAGGAGCCAGTTCGTCGAGCTGTTCGGCACCGTCGACATATTGCTGACGCCGACGGTCGCAGTCACCGCCTTCGCGGCCGGCACGCTCGGTGCATCCTGCGTCGACGGGCGTCCGGTCGACGCGCATCTGGGCTGGTCGCCCTTCACCTGGCCGGTCAATCTGTGCGGCCTGCCAGCCGCGACGGTTCCTTGCGGGCGCGATTCCTCGGGGCTGCCGATCGGCCTGCAGATGATCGCGCCATGGATGCGGGAGAGCTCTGTCATTGCGCTGGCGGGAGCCTTGGAGCAGGCACGGCCTTGGGCGCTGGAATGGCCGCCGCTCAACTTCCAGTGAGGGGTTCTTCGCTTCCAGCTTCACGCATGTCCGGCATCAGCACACCGCTGATCTCGCGGCTGATATCGAGATAGTGCGAAAGATAGTCGTACAGCGCCTTGGCGGCCGGCGTGGTCGCGCCTTGCGCCTTGTAGAGCAGCAGGTCCACTTTCGGCAGTGTCGGAAATTCGCCGCTGGCGACGATCTCGCGCATGCCCGAAACGAGCGCGCTGCGGCCGAGCACTGTGACGGCCATACCCGAAAACACCGCGGCTTGGAGGCCGCTGACGCTTTCGCTGACGCAGGCGATGCGCCAGGGGCGGCCCGCCATTTCGAGGTGCTCGATGGCGTGGTCGCGATAGATGTTGCCAGGCGGCAGCAGTGCCAGAGGCAAGGGTGACTCGATATGCGCCGTTGAGTGTTCCCCGGTGATCCAGACGAGCTGTTCCTGACGCACGACCCGCCCGCCGATGAAGTCGTTCATTCGCGTGACCAGCGCGATGTCGATTTCGCCGCGATGGACCTGCGCAACCAGCGGCGTCGACAGCGAACATTGAAGCTGGACCTGGACACGCGGGAAGGCGCGCTGGAATACGGCTAAGATCGACGGCAGCAGATAGGCCGCGTAGAGATCGGGCGTACCAAGGATCACCTGGCCTTCGATGTCGGGCGACGACAGGCGTGACAGCAGCTCGTCGTGCAGGCGTAGGATCGAATTTGCATAAGAAAGCACCAGCCTGCCGTCGGAAGTAAGCACCATCTTGCGTCCGTCGTGACGGAACAGGTTGCAGCCGCAAATGTCGTCGAGTCGCTGAAGTTGCAGGGTAATGGCCGGTTGTGAGCGGCTGAGGCGCCGCGCCGTCTCCGTAATGCTGCCGGTTTTCGCGACACATTGCAGCGATCGGAGCATTCGTATGTCGACGCTGATGAGGTTCATATTCGTGCCCCGGGCCAGATCCGATGCGCCGAGTGAATTTAAGCAAGATTCGTTCCAATTTTCTGTGCGGCGTCTGCAGCTGTGGCCGGAGCGGACGCCGTTAGGTGTCGAGATGGCACGCAAGGGCGGTGTCCCTGCGAAGCGGGTCCTGAACGCGATGCGTTTGACAGCCCTCCTTGCGCATCTCGCACGGCGCAGGCAAACGTCCTAACCTGCTTGTGCGCCCGGCCCATCAGCGCAGGAGGCCGTCCTTCTCAAAATCTTCCCAGCCGCGCAAATCGGAGTGCGCGTTCTCATCGGGGCCATAGCCAGCTGAAGCTGCAGTTCCGCGACCGCTTCTTTGAGCGCGTTTCATAGCGGCCTTCCCCGCGGCTCGCCGCCTATTCTCCGCAGCTGTCGCTGCGTCCTGTTCGCGCCAGACCGTGACCAGATCGCGGTCAAGCACATCTTCCACGTGCTGCGGGTCGAACACGTGAAAGGTGATGTTGCTTGCCCGCCCGCGGAGTTTCACCGTTTTCGTCCCGGCGCTCTGCAAGCGACCATCTTTCAGCCAGCGGTGCCGTTCGGCCGTCGAGATCGTCAGAATGTCCTCGATTTCACGGGGGATTACGGGCAGGTCTTCGATATTCTGCAGTGCTTTGGATACGATCCCGAATACCACCTCCACATCATTCTCGGCGCCCTCAGACTGGCGCAGGGTGAGCACGCGAGACTCGATATTGAGCAATTTCCTGAACTCCGTTGGAAGGCGGGCGCGTATTTCGAGAAAAATACCCCTCGCTCTGACGGACGATCCAAACGTTGCAGCTGGGGTTAACGGCCACTCTCCCATCAGCTTCGCTGTTGCATTGATTTTTCGGCGCGTGGACATGCCCCTTTATATAGGTCACCGATTGTCGGCAGCGATGAGCCGATCGCAAAGCCAACATGAGTTCTAATCCGCCAGCGGTCTGAACCACGATGCCCTAAAGGCGCAACCATGATTGTTAGCGGGGCCGCTTGCAACTTCGGCTAACAGGAAGCGGCAGAGTTGATCTCAAAGTGCGATATCAGGCGCGTTGCCGCCTGGCGGCTTTTTGGGGGCCGAAACCTGACTGGCCTCTCCTGACGCCCGAAAAAACGATAGCGGATGTTCAACCTAGTTTGGGCCCAAAGCAGCCAATTTTGGCCAAATCGTGTGACCTCGCCAACAGCACTCCAAGTATTGGCGCTCCGGCTGATCGCGGCAACACCGACTCCGAGACGGCGATTGGAAAATGCTTCCAGTGCGGAGAGGAATTCCATCAGCGAGTGCTGACATCGTCTATCGGCCGCTGCGGTGGTGACTATAACGCCTTTATAAAGCTCGGCTGCCCGATACGTCCTGGACGTCATTCCGGAAAGTGCCATTCCTAGACGCACGGCGCGGGAGCGTCATCTATTCCGTCTG
>NZ_JAMYQP010000037.1:0-67068 GCF_040320945.1 Mesorhizobium sp. M0587 | reverse complement strand
CCATCGCAGTGCTCCCAACCGAATCACAGCACCCAGCGAATCACACCCGAACGTCAATGCAAAATGCCCGAAAATCTCCGTTAACCTGAATTCCCAACCGTGGTGGCTCTGACGGAGCGCTGGCCAAGAATGCCAGCTTCGTGGCATGTTCGAGCGCAAGCGCCTCGGCCTCGTGCCGAAGCCGCCTCAGAAAGTGTTTGCCAGACGTTCGTTCATTCGCTCACCTCCTTCTGCTGCCGTGCCGCAAAGCATTCCATTTCCGCTGGTCACTGCCGCGGCTGATCCCGCTCTCTGGCCTCGACGATCGGTTCGATCAGCGGCTCGAGTTGCCTGATCGAGCCGCCCTTCCACTTGGTCGTCAACACGGCGAGCTCGGTTGCATCGAACGACGTCGCCCAGCTCGGTCGGCCCGCCTCCGCGTACGCGCGTTCGAGCACGGGAAAGGTGGTCGGGACCAGGTTCAGCAAAGGCAAGGATTCGACACCGGTCGCGCAGCACCGGCGCAATGGTCGCGATCGTGTTCGCCGTCATCAGCCAGGAGACATGCGAGAGATCACAGGACGATTCGACGTAAAGATGGAACCAGCGTGACGAGGTTTCCTTCTCGAACTGCGTGAGCAACACATCGTGGACATTGCCGTTGTGGCGGCTGGTGCCGATCTTCTCGATCTCCGTCGAGGATGACGATCGGCCCGGTATTGTGGTGGCGACGGATTGACATGACGGCAAGGCTCGGTTCCCCCGAAGACCAGCGCCTTGCCGTCGCGCCAAGCGCGGAGTCGCACAAGCCTCCGCACGACACCAGTTCGTAAGGGACCGCCAGCTCTTCGCACAGCCGCCTGGCGAGGCGGGTCTTGCCGCATCCCGATGTCCCACAATGATGGTTGGGCGAATATGAACATGCTCCCTGCCGACGAGACGCTTGAGAATCTCGTCGATTACCGCGACGGCGTAGGGACTCCGCCGCAAGTCTGATCGGTACGGGCGCAAGGTCCGGCGTCACGGCAGCTGCAGCGCCACGTCGGGCAGCGTCCCAAATTCCTTGACCACCTGCTTGCCCTCGGGGGTGGTGTCGTTCGTTGCCGATCGAGCGGACGACGACGACCGAGCCGTTCGCCCCTCCGGCCCTCTCGACGGGCTCCTCACGGAAGTCTTCCCATTTCCTGGCGGCGGGAGGGTCTTTGTCCTTCGGCTTCTCTTCCGGTCCCGGCAGCCGGTTCTCGATTGCCACAAATGAGGCGCTACTGCTGGTTTTGCGTCCGGCTGGTGGCTATACCAGGTTGACAGGACAGGCCCAGCGCTTTAAGTTCGCGTTAGTGGTCACTAACGCGAACTATTGGACTGCGCTCGGAGACTCGACGAGGCGCACGATCTTCGAACTGTTGGTCGAACAGCCTTGTTCGGTCAGCGGACTCGCTCGTGTGCTGCCTGTAACCAGACCGGCGGTCTCTCAGCACTTGAAGGTACTCAAGGATGCCGGGCTTGTGGCCGACACGCGCTTAGGCAAGGAACGCATATATCGTATCGATCCCGGCGGCCTGGCAAGTCTGCGCGCGGAAGTCGATCAGTTCTGGAGCAAGACCCTAGCCGGCTACAAATTGACCGTCGAGCCTCCGAAGAAGGAACCAGACATGAGCAAGCATCCTGCACCCGCGCCTGTAAGGCACTCCGTCGTTGTCGAGGCGCCTATCGCGCGTGCTTTCAAGGTCTTCACCGAGGATTTCGGCAGGTTCAAACCTCGCGAGCACAATCTTCTCGCAATGCCCATTGCTGAGACGATCTTTGAACCCCGGGTCGGGGGGCACGTTTACGATCGCGGCGTGGACGGCAGCGAGTGCCGCTGGGCTCGTGTGTTGGCTTACGATCCGCCCAGCCGAATGGTTCTGAGCTGGGATATCAGCCCGCGGTGGCAGATTGAGACCGACCTGAACAAGACCAGCGAATGGGAAGTCCGGTTCACGGCGGAGACGGAGAACCGAACCAGGGTTGAGATCGAGCACCGGAATCTCGAACGCCATGGCGAAGGCTGGGACAGCGTGCGCGGTGGGGTTGATAGCGATCAGGGCTGGCCGCTGTATCTGCAGCGGTTCCACGATCTTTTCACCGGTCAGGCGGCCTGACACCGATCTGCGATTGAGGACGCGGCTCGCAAGCACCGTTTGTTCCACTGCCGTTCCCGGGAGTGGAGACAACATGGAAGCCTACTGGTTAAGCATTCTCGGCGTGCTGGCGATCTGTTTGCTATCGGTAGTCTTGGCAATCTACTCGGGTTCGTCCAAAGGATTTGCGGGAGCGCTGGCGGGACCGGTAGTCCCGGCAGACGACGGCAATCGTCTCTATAGGATTGACCGCGTCCACATGAACTCGGTCGAGGCACTGGCGCCCTTTGTCGTGCCCGCGATGCTAGCGATGATGGTTGGTGTTGGAGCTGCCACGTTGGCGACGCTTGTGTGGGTTCATATGGTGATACGCCTGCTCCATTTGGGTATCTATCTGCGTGGTGGAAACGCCGCCAGGGGAGGCAGTGTCAGGACGATTCTGTACGTCTCCGGAGCGCTGGTCACGTTTGCGCTCCTCCTTGTGACTGCATGGGCAGCGCTCAATTGATGTGGCGCCAGCCTCGGACGCTAATCCTGGGCGATGTCTATCTCTTGCGCATGCCCTTCAGCATTGCCACCGACAATGTCTTCTGTGGATGGCATCCCGCGATGCAAGAGGTAATTCGACATTATGGCGCGTTGGTCGGGTGCAGTCTTCTGTCCGGCCTGTTGATGCAGCCATTCGAGACTGCTGGCCCTGATGGGGTCGGCGAACTGGGTCCCAATCTGCTTATCAGGCTTTGATGCCTCGGACATTCGACGGGTTGTCCCTGTTCCCGGCCTGACCGGTCTCGCCATCACATCGCGTCGCTCTCACAACCTCATGGAGCCGATCGATCGGCTCGAACTGTTCTCTGCCCTTAAAATTTCATCCTCTTCGAACCTTACGCCGCAAGGCTCGCGGCATGGCGAGCTTGATAGGTTTCGCCGCGCGCCATGATCGCCCACACCACGCGGGCCATCTTGTTTGCCATGGCTACGCTTGCCACGCGCGCTGGCTTCCTGGCGAGCAACGCGAGGAGGCGCGGATCCGCTGTCTCCGGTTTGTATCTCGCCCGACGAATCAACGATGTAGCGCCGACCACCAGGAGCTTTCTCAGATACCGGTCGCCCATCTTGGTGATGCGGCCGAGCCGATCCTTGCCGCCGCTCGAGTTTTGCGAAGGTGTCAGCCCAAGCCAGGCGGCGAACTCTCGACCGGAGCGGAACTGACCCGGATCGGCAACCGAGGCCGCCAACGCTGTAGCCCCTACCGGACCGATACCGGGGATCGTCGACAAGCGTCGTGCGACGTCGTCGGTTCGTTGGAGGGCACTGATCGAACGGTCGATCGCCTGGAGACGAACATGGGTGTCGAGCACCTGCCCGCACAGGAGACCGAGAACCTGCGTTGCCATTGCCGGCACTTCCGGCGTCGCTTCCTTCGCGGCGATCTGGTGCGCCAGCCTGAGCGCCCGCTCCAAACCTTGGGGAATGTCGATGCCGAACTCAGCCAACAAGCCGCGGATCATGTTCACGAGTTGCGTGCGCTGCTTGACCAGAAGATTGCGTGTGCGGTGAAGCGACAGGGCCGCCTGTTGCTCGGCCGACTTCATCGCCACGAAGCGCATGGTCGGGCGTGTCACCGCTTCGCAGATCGCTTCCGCGTCCACTGCATCATTCTTGCCGCGCTTCACATAAGGCTTCACGTAGCTCGGCGGCATCAAGCGGACCTCATGGCCGAGCTCCGTCAGTTCTCGAGCCCAGTGATGTGACGTCCCGCAGGCCTCGATCCCGATCAGGCAGCGCGGTAGCTTGACGAAGAACGGCAGAACTTGCGATCGGCGCAGTGCCTTGCGCACAACAACGTCTCCAGACGCGTCGACGGCGTGAACTTGAAAAATGCGCTTGGCCAGATCGAGGCCCACGGTGGTAATCTGCATGGCGGATGGCTCCTTTGCTCGGGTTGCCTGACAGCAAACCCACTGTGGCACTCAGATGCCGGGAGCGGGAGCCATCCACCTCATCTGCTTACAGGAGGGGCAAAGTTGGTCTCTATGGCCAAAAGCGGGCAGAAAGCGGTTGTCATCGGAGATTTGCCAGGAGAACGGACCGATGACGGGTCGCGAGACCGCCGATGCCGAACCACGTTGGCGGGATGTTAAAGTTCTGGTCGTTGCGACGAGATTCACGGTAACTAACCCGCGATCGAGCGCGAAGCGATGTATAACGTAAATGAAATCATTATTGTCAACGATTATTAACCGAAGTCACACAATACAGACCGACTTAGCGATCCTGGTTAATTCTGTATCTGGCGTTAAAAAAAATACATGAGAAGAGCCTACAGTATATGTTGATGTACAATTATCCCGCTTGATACTCGTATCGAATTCTAGATCATGCCCGTGCACGCTTCGGATGAGTTTTCTTTGGAAGCAGCTACTTACAAGAACCAATCCGAACTGCGTACCAGCTGACGGCCGCGAGCGCGGGATAACTTGGGCGATTGCGAGGATTTTGACCTCAAGTTAACTCTCAAGGGGCTTCGCGCGGGTCCGAGAGAAAGAAAAAGGGCGGCGTTGATCAAAACCGGCGAGGCGATGCTCGAAACTTGTTCCAAGGCCAGCCTTTTGGATGAGACCTACCACGAAATGTACGTCCTTAACCGTTCATTGACTCTCGCCGCTTGCGATCTCTAAATCGGTTCTGAGGAAACGTTCTTGCACGTGCGTACTGGGAGGCGCTCGATGTTGAATCCGCTCGGCAATTCTTGCTTTTGTCCCGCTGATTTGCAGATCTGCCAACGGGTCTTCGATCGGCTTTGTGCCGAGCGAAGTTTCGACCACACAAGTCAACAAGCGGAGCTCATAGCTTCGGCGGTGCTGCATCGCTTTCAAATCGGCCACATGGATGAAGGAGAACTTTGGCTTGCGGTCCGGACGTGCAGCCTGTACCGGCGGGCCGTGGCAATGCTTCGAAATGCCGACCACTCAGGTTTCTATCGAGGCGCCACCCGTGGCCCGGATTTGCCGAGCAGCCGGGCATATTCTGCTTCAGGCTGGCCATAAAAGCCATCTGCGGCAGCGATCAGGCCCTCCCGGTCGCGAATGGTGACTTCACCGCGGCGGGACTTGATGAGCCCGTCTCCTTCGAGCAGTTGCAGGGCGATCGTTACGCCCGGACGCCTTACGCCAAGCATCACCGCCAGGAAATCGTGGGTGATCGCGATTTGGTCGCCGATGATCCGGTCGTCGCACATCAGCAGCCATCTCGCCAACCGATCTTCCAGCCTCGCGCGGGCATTGATCAAGGCCGTGGATCTGGTCTGGATGTGAAGGTAGTGGACATAGCGAAGCAGCAATTGCCGGAGAGTTGGACTGCTTTCCAGCGCAGCCTTGAACGGCTCCGCGTCGATGCCAACCGCCTCACTCGTCACCTGAATATAGCAATCCTGGGTTGCCCAGTCGACGCCCATGACCAAGGCGCAGCCGGTCATACCTTCGCGACCGATAATGCCTACCTCCGCATTCGCTTCCGGCCGAATTTTCGCCACGACAGATGCAATGCCGCTTTCGAGAAAGTAGACACACTCAATCGGCTCGCCAGCCGATTCCAGCGAAGCCTTCAATTCAAGATGTCGGTTGTGCATGTGGGGTTGAAGGAGTGCGAAATCGGCTTGGCTGAGGCGGCCTAACAGCTCGCTTCTGCTCTGGGTAATTTCCTGGTCCATGGCGCTCTCCCATAAAGGCAAGAGCGCTTGTCATCTCCCAGCCGCCTGCGCCCGTGGCATATGCAGACGATGGCAAACTGTATCATAATTCCGGCGAACCGTACGTTTTACACTATTGCCGATCACGCTGCGTCTTCTTGCGCTCCAGAATCAGCGAATGGCGAAGGGCATCAAAGTTGGCGACGAGGTCGCACAATCGCCGCTACTGTGCGCAGGCGCGTCACCGAAGACCGGGTGAGCGTCTCGTCCCCTCTTATGGTTTTCCTCACTCGATCGTCGACCGGACTACAAACGTGAGGAAGGGCCAGCCAATCGAGCTTATCGCCGACGGTACTTCTGATCGATCACGGACGCGACTTTGATCCTTCGAGCAAGAATGATGGCTACGGCGTTGCGCGGAATCAGGGAGCGGGTCGAAAGAATAGGCGGTCAGCTCGTTGTTCAAAGCTCGGCGGCAAAGGGCACGGCTGTGCGCATCACATTGCCCTCGCAGGAGGCTTGAACGTCATGAGCGTTGCCCCCGAAAAAACGCCAGCCAAGATCAGGGTTCTGGTTGCCGACGACCATGTAACGGTGCGGGAAGGCTTGGCCGCAATCATCGGCCGTCAGCCGGACATGCTGGTCGTCGCGGAAGCCGCAACCGGCCTCGATGCCGTCGATTTATGGCGGCAGCAGCATCCTGATGTCGTGCTGCTCGATCTGCGTATGCCGGTTCTTGACGGTGTTGCGGCTATGGCCGAAATCCGACAACAGGATCCTTCCGCGCGCGTTGTCGTTTTGACCACCTTCGACACGGACCATGAGATTTCTCGCGCCGTCAAAGCCGGTGCCCGCGGCTACCTGCTGAAGGACGCTCAGCGGGAAGATCTGCTCGACTGCATCCGCAAGGTTCATGCAGGTGAGACCTGTATCCCGTCGCTGCTGGTGGCAAAGCTTGCGTGTTTGGCGCAGGAACCATCCGGCATAGGGATCCGATTTGCCGCCGCCTAAAGATGCACACGGCTTGCTGACCGAAAGATCGGCCTATGACCTCGCATGATATCTGCCGCGACGGTTATGAAACTGCCGTCGCGTCCCAGGGTTCGCTCCACTGCGGTGCCCGTCTGCCTGTGCGCAACCCCGGCTCCGGCGTAGTCGCAGACGATGTCTGCTGTCAGGAAGCAGCAAACCCGACCCCTACGGGCTAGCATAGGCGCATTGCGGTCCGGCAGCTTTGGGGCCGGAGGTTGACGGTCTGCTTCCAGTACTGGCTCGTCAGAAGCAGCCGTTGCCCAGCCGACCTCAACGTGTCGAACCGGTGGAAATCTGTGCTACTTCTGGTCCTATCGCTCGGACGCATCCGTTTTCACGTCACGAGCGGATTGAATCTCTTGAAGGCAGAGTGGGCGAGGCTCAGACTTCCCTAGTCTCGAAAAGCAAAAGCTCCACTCCGCCGTCTGCGAAATTGCCAAGATCGGCCGCAGTTGCCTGCCCCTCCTGAGAGGCAAACGCGGCTTGAATGTCCGCAACGGAATCGAAGTGGAGGATCGCCACAAGATGATAGCCTGAGGGCCCACCCGGGGAATGGACCCCGCCATCGCTGATCTCGTATTTTCTCAAACCGGGAATCGTTTTGGCCAGCGGAATGTGGGTCGAAAAATAGTAACTGTCGAATGTGGTCGGGTCTTTCGGCGTTTTGTAGAGTGCGACAAGTCTGGCCATACGCCCCCCTTTTTGAAACGACACCTACTGCCGGCTATTGCGCGAAAGAGTACTCCTCAGCGAAGGCGCTGGCAAATGGTGGCGCCCCCTCAATCGAAGCGGCTGAGCAAGATTGACAGGCTCCCGTTTTGTGTCCGTGCTTTTCGTCGAGTGCCTATAGCAATGCCCCAATGTCAGCAGGAAATATCCAACTTGCAATACAATCAGCGTGAGGACAGCCCGAGCGAGCGCCAGCCAGATGGAACCGGTTTCAACGCCAGCCCAGATCGCCATGATGAATGACATCCCGAACATGCCCACCAGAAATTGTGGAAAATAGATAGTTACAGCATCCAAAGTTTGCGCTTGTGGGGGCTTCTGAAATTTGCCGTTAAAGAGCCCGCCGCCCCATTTGCGAAGCGGCGGGGCCCCCAAAGTTTACCCCCCGACTGCCGAGGTCGTTGACCCGGCATTGCTGAGAGTGCAAATGCGGTGCCAGACATGGTGGCCCATTACGGGACACTTATGCCAATGGCGCAAGACAGGATTTCCGAATAATATTAACTGTTGCTAATGTGTCACCTTGGGCCGAGCGCGGACGAGGCCGGTGCCGAACGCTTTCAGAAGCGGTCCATCAGGCGTCACGGTAGCAGAGTGATCTGACCGATTCCGGGCCTTCAGGCCGGGAAAAGGAATGCCACGGCGGGGTCGAAGAAAATTTGCCTGCTCGAAGCGGCACCGTCCGGTTGTGCTGCGTCTGAAGTCGGCCTGACGTCAATCTCGTCGCCGGACGTCGTGCGCGCCAAGACGCGCCGACGGTCGCCGAAAAAGGCCGTATCGACGATCTCGACGGGGACTGCCGCAGTTCCCGGCGCGGCGGTGAGGCGGAACGCTTCCGACCGTACCATCACCCTCACCTTCTGGCCACGATTCAGAACTTGCGTGGTCTTCACGCCCTTGACGATCGAGCCGTCGGCCAGACGAACTGTCGCCGCGCCGCTTTGCGTTTCGAGATATTCAGCCGGGAGAAAGTTGGAGTTTCCGATGAAGCCGGCAACGAACTCGGTGGCGGGCCTGAGATACAGATCCTCGCCGGTGCCGATCTGCTCGATGCGTCCGTCTTTGAACAGGGCGATGCGGTCGGAAAGGTGCAGCGCCTCTTCCTGATCGTGCGTGACATAGAGAATGGTGACGCCGGTCTCGCGGTGGATACGGCGGATCTCGGCCTGGATCTCCTGGCGCAATTTCTTGTCAAGCGCCGACAGCGGCTCGTCCATCAACAGGATCGGCGGGTCGTAGGCCAGTGCGCGGGCAAGTGCCACGCGCTGCTGCTGACCGCCTGACAATGCACCTGGATACCGGTCGGCGAAATTCTCCAGCCGCACGAGCGCCAGCATATCGGCAACCTTGCGCTTGATTTCAGCATCCGAGCGGCGGCGCACGCGCAACGGGAAGGCGACATTCTCGGCGACGCTGAGATGCGGGAAAAGCGTATAGCGCTGGAACACCATGCCGATGTTGCGCTTATGCGACGGCACTGAAAGCAGCGACTTGCCCTCGAGTTCGACGTCACCCGAGGTCGGATCCTGGAAACCTGCGATGGCGTAAAGCGTCGTCGACTTGCCGGAGCCTGACGGCCCGAGGAACGTCAGGAACTCGCCCTTGGCCACATCGATGGTGACGTCGTGCACGGCGACAAAGGCGCCGAACGCCTTTCTCACTTGGCGAATGGAGAGGAATGGGAAGGTCATCTGGATTGGTTTCTTCGCAAGAGTGCGGTGACGATCATCAGGCACAAGGTCAGGCCGACGAGCAGGCTGGAAGCGGCGGCGACGACCGGGCTGAGGTCGGCCCGCAAGCTGCCCCAGATCTTGACCGGCAGCGTCTGCAAAGTCGGGCTCGCCATGAAGATCGCCACCACCACCTCGTCCCATGAGGCGAGGAAGGCAAAGATCGCGGCGGAGAAGATGCCGATCCTGATTGATGGCAAGGTGATCCGAAGCCTCGCCTGCAGCGGGCTGGCACCACAGATGATAGCCGCGTCCTCGATGGATTTGTCGAAGCCTTCGAGCGCCGTGGTGATCGGAATGATGGCGAAGGGCAGCGCCAGGATGGTGTGGGCAATGACGAAGCCGATGGTGGTGCCGGCAAGGCCGATGCGCAGGAAGAAGGCGTAGATGGCGATGGCGAAGACGACGACCGGCAGCACCATCGGCGTCAACAGCAATCCGCGCAGGAGTTGCCGTCCGCGAAACTCACCCCTCACCAGGCTGAAGGACGCCATCAAGCCGATGAGCACGGCGAGGATCGCTGCCAGGGTGGCAATGCGGGCGCTGGTCAGTGCCGCATCGATCCAGGCCGGATCGGCAAACAGCTCCTCATACCATTTCAACGTCCAGCTGGGCGGCGGAAAGGCCAGCCAGCGCGACGAGCCGAACGACAGCAGCACGATGAAGACCACCGGCAGCAGTAGGAAACCAGCAATAAGGCCACTGAAGCCGACAAGGGCGATGCGCAGCCAACCCAGCCGGTTGTAGTCGAGCAGCATCTTACAGGGCTCCCGCGAGGCGCTTGGCGCCGACCAGGCGCAGTTGCAAGGCATAGAGCATCATGGTGACGACCAGCAGCACGAAGGCGGCGGCGCTGCCGAGACCCCAATTGAGCAGGGACTGGATGGTCTGGGCGATCATCTCGGCCAGCATCATATTCGAGGTACCGCCGAGCAGCGCCGGCGTGACGAAATAGCCGAGCGACATGACGAAGACCATCAGTCCGCCGGCGGCGATGCCGGGCAGCGACAGCGGCAAGAGGATGCGGCGGAAGGCGTCGAGCGGGCTCGCGCCACACAAGGCGGCAGCTCGCAACGTCATCGGGTCGATGGCGCGCAAGGTGCCGACCAGTGGCAAGATCATGAAAGGCAGCATGATGTAGACCATGCCGATGGTGACGCCGGCGAGATTGTTGATGAGCGGCAGCGGCTCATGAATGACGCCGAGGCCTATCAGGGCGCGGTTGATGACGCCGGTGCGCTGCAGCAGCACCATCCATGCGTAGGTGCGGGTGAGAAGATTGGTCCACATCGACAGGATGATGGTGCCGAAGACGACCGAGGCGAGGGCTGGCGGCATGATCGCCAGCGTCCAGGCGACCGGGAACGCCACGACGACGGTTACGGCGGTGACGACGGACGCGACCAGGAAGGTGTTGAGGAACACCCGCACATAGGTGCCACTTCCGAAAAGCGTGGCGTAGTTCTGCAAGCCGGGCTCGGGATCGGTGACGCTGCGCAGCAGCAAGGCGACCACCGGGACGATGAAGAACAGGCCGACCAGGATGACGGCCGGCAAGGCGCCGCCACTGCCGGCCGGTAGCCCTACGATCGAGGTGCGTCTGAGGGAATTTCCCGACATTTGGCGGTCCTGGTTCTGGAACGGGGCGCGGCTCTTCGCGCCCCGTTGGCTGTAGCGGCCTACTTGGTCTGCCATGCGTACCAGCGCTCGGCGATGGCGTCACGGTTCACCGCCCAGTAGTTCATGTCGAGGTTGATCTGTCCTTCGACATGGGCATCGGGCAGGCCCCTCACAACATCGGCAGGCATTTCGGCCTTGGCCGCGGTGTTGATCGGCGCATAGCCGCTGGCTTCGGCGAACTTAGCCTGGCCGGTTGGGCTGGTGGCGGCGGCCAGGAACTTCATCGCGTTGGCTTTGTTCTTGGCGCCCTTCGGCACGACGAGAACGTCGGCGGCGGTGAGGTTCTGGTTCCAGGAGACGCCAACATCGGCGCCGTCCTTCTCCAGCGCGAAGACTCGGCCGTTCCACAGCTGGCCGAAAGCGGCCTCGCCAGAGGCGATCAGCTGCTGCGACTCGGCGCCGCCGCTCCACCAGACGACGTCGGCCTTGATCGTGTCGAGCTTCTTGAAGGCACGGTCGAGGTCGAGCGGGTAGAGCTTGTCGGCCGGCACGCCGTCGGCAAGCAGCGCGATCTCGATGACACCCGGCGCCGACCATTTGTAGAAGGTGCGCTTGCCTGGAAATTTCTTCAGGTCGAACATGTCGGCCCAGCTCGTCGGTTCACCCGAGACGGCGCCCCTGTTCCAGGCGAGCACGAAGGAATAATAGAAGCTGCCGACGGCATGTTCATTGCTGAAGCGCGGGTCGAGATCGGACTTGGGCACGGCCGCGAAATCGATCGGTTCCAAGAGCCCGTCCTTGGCGGCCTTGATGGCGAAGTCCATTTCGACGTCGACGACATCCCAAGTGACGTTGCCGGCATCGACCATGGCCTTGAGCTTGCCGTAGTCGGTCGGCCCGTCTTGCAACACCTTGATGCCCGAATCGGCTTCGAAGGGGGTTGCCCAGGATTTGGTTTGGGCCTCCTGCGTTGTGCCGCCCCAACTGGTGAACACCATTTCGTCGGCGCGGGCGGCGGTTACCGCCAGCAGCCCGGCCAAAAGGCCGGTCAGGATCAGTTTCATGCCATTCTCCTCTGTTGGTTGCTATTGTTGTTGTTCTTAGTGCTCCGCCGCCGTGCGGTTCTCAGCGCATGACGAAGGGATCGGGGATCGGCTCGTCGGAGGTCTTGATCCAGACCGATTTCGAGCGCGTGTAGTCGCGGACGGCGTCGAGCCCGCCTTCGCGGCCGAAGCCGGACTGGCCGTAGCCGCCGAAGGGAACGAGCGGCGACACGGCGCGGTAAGTGTTGACCCAGACGACGCCGGCATGGATGTCGCGCGCCAAGCGGTGCGCCTTGCCGAGATTGCTGGTGAAGACGCCTGAAGCGAGGCCGAAGGGGGTGTCGTTGGCGAGCGCCAGCGCCTGTGCCTCAGTGTCGAAGGCGAGCACGCTGAGCACCGGACCGAACAATTCCTCTCGCACGCAAGGCAGGTCGGCGCTGCCGGCATCGATGATGGTCGGCGTGTAGTAGAAGCCGGGGCCGTCTGGGCGTGTGCCGCCGGTAACCAGCATGCCGCCCGCTGCAAGGCTCTCGGCGACGATCTTCTCGATCCAGTCGCGCTGACGCCGCGTGGCCAATGGCCCCATCTCGGTGGCAGGGTCCTGCGGATCGCCGATGCGGATCGCCTCGGCCTTGCGCTTGAGGCGGGCGAGGAATTCATCCTTTACCGAACGCTCGACCAAAAGCCGCGAGCCGGCAACGCAGCTTTGGCCGGTCGCCGCGAAAATGCCGGCGACAACTGCATTAGCGGCGCTGTCGAGATCGGCGTCGGCGAAGACGACGACCGGGCTTTTGCCGCCGAGTTCGAGCGTCGTGTAGGCGAGGTTTTCGGCCGTGTTCCTGACGATGGCCCGCGCCGTCGAAGGACCGCCCGTGAAGGCGACGCGCGAAACCAGCCGATGGCTGGTCAGGCGCCGGCCGCAATCATGGCCAAAGCCGGTGAGGATGTTGACGACGCCCGGGGGAAAGCCGGCCTCCTGGACGAGTTCGGCAAAGGCGAGCAGCGGCGCTGGACCATCCTCGGAGGCCTTGAGCACGATGGTGCAGCCGGCAGCGAGCGCCGGGCCGAGCTTGACGGCCGAGAGGAAGAGTTGCGAATTCCACGGTACGACAGCGGCAACGACGCCGATAGGCTCGCGGCGAATGGTGACGTCGAGATCCGGCTTGTCGATCGGCACATGCGCGCCTTCGTGCTTGTCTGCGAGCCCGCCATAATAGCGGTAGTAGTCGCCAACATAGGCGATCTGGGCGCGGGTCTCGCGGATGATCTTGCCGGTGTCGCGTGTCTCGAGTTCGGCCAGGCGTGCGGCATTGATAGCGACGAGGTCGCCGAGCTTGACCAGCAGTTTTCCACGCGCTGTCGCGGTCATCCTTCGCCATGGGTCTGAGCGCAATGCGCGGTGCGCCGCCTCGACGGCGCGGTCGACATGGGCTTCGCTCGCTGCTGGCATCTTCGCCCAGGCCGCGCCGGTCGACGGATCGACACTGTCGAAAGTGGCGGACGGCTCGTCGAAGCGGCCGTCGATGAAGTTCCTGAAGAGGGCGTCGGTCATGGGCTCGCGATCAGAGGAAGGCCGGCATCACCCGGTCGATGAACAGTTGCAGCGATTTCATCTTGCGCTCGTGCGAAAGGCCGCTGTCGATCCAGATCGAGTACTGGTCGTAGCCGAGCGTCTCGTAGGCTTTCAGCCGGGCGATCACGTCGTCGGCTTCGCCGATCACCAGGTTCTGGCGGATCTTGTCGGGCGCATATTGCGGCATGGCCGCGATCTCGTCCGCCGTCAGCGGTTCCAATATACCTTGATGCACGGGCTTTTTGTTCTGGAACCAGGCGCCGAACTGGCAGTAGAAAGTCGACAGGTCCTGCGTGAGGCGATCGGCGTCGGCCGCGTCCTCGGCGACGAATGTGTGCATCAGAAGCATGATTTCCGGCCGTGCAATGTCGGGATGGGCCTCGCAGGCGGTGTTGAAACGCTGCATCAGGCTGGTCACCTCGTCGTCACCGGACGCAAGCGGCGTCACCTGCACGTTGCATTTGTTGGCGACGGCGAAATCATGCGAGTTGGGATCGCGTGCCGCCACCCAGATCGGCGGATACGGGTTTTGCAACGGCTTGGGTGAAGAGGTGGTTGGCGGGAAGGACCAGAACTCCCCGGAAAGCTCGAAGTCGCCGTCCCACAGACCGCGGATCGCCGGCACCATCTCGCGCATGCGCTGGCCCGCGCCCCAGGCGTCGAGCCCGGGAAAGAGACGCTGATACTCATAGCTGTAGGCGCCGCGCGCGATGCCGATGTCGAGCCTTCCGCCTGTGATAACGTCGGCCATCGCCGCTTCGCCGGCAAGCTTGATCGGATGCCAGAACGGAGCGACGATTGTGCCCGTGCCGAGCCGGATGCGCTTCGTCTTGGCACCGAGATAGGCGATGTTGATGAACGGGTTCGGCGAGATGGTGAATTCCATGCCGTGGTGTTCGCCGATCCAGACGGTTTCGAAGCCGGCCTGTTCGGCCAGAAGGACGAGCTCCTCGAGTTCGTGCACGAGATCCGAATGCGGCTTCGTCAGATCCGACCGTTCCATGTGCACGAAGAGCGAAAATTTCATCTCTGGTCATCCTGATTGGAAGCGGCGCTGGCAAGCGGCCGCACCTCGCCTTCGATCTCGTTACCGACATAAACGCCGAAAGCATCCTGCGTGCACTCACGCACATAGCGCGCAAGCATTGAGCGGATTGCCGGATCGGCGATCTTCATCCCTTCGATAGCGTCGATCTCGACAAGCCGGATACTGTGGTCGCTGGAGGCAGGCACAACGAACGTGCCGCGATAGTAGACACGGGTTCTCGACGTATTTCCGGCATCGTCCCAGACCGCGAAGAGAAAGCCGAGCTGGGCTTCGATGGCCCTTGCGGCAAGAAGCCCGTTGAGGCTCTTTGCGTCGCTTGCCGAGCCGAGCCCCCTGCCGTGCGGCAGTTCGTAGAAACCGTCGGCCGTTTTGAGGAACAGGATCCTGCCGCCGTTTTCGAGAATGGCGCCGACATCGGTGCCGGGCTGGGCGGCGGCCATCGCCTCCTGGCTGAGGCCAGGCGCGACGTACGCGCCACGGCAATAGCCGAGCGGCGGCGAAGAGTTGTGCGAGAAATCGCGGACGCGGCCGATCAGAATGGAATGATCGCCGGCTTCGACCAGCCGCTCCATATCGCAGTCGAATGCGGCGACCGAGCCGTCCAGCAAAGGGCTGCCGGTCTGTCCCGGGCGCCAGGCGACCGAGGCGAACTTGTCCGCCGCTTTCGAGGCGAAAATGCCGGAGGCAGCTTTCTGGGTCTCGCTGAGGATGTTGATGGCAAAGCTTTTCGAGGTGGCGAATACTGGATGCCCCGATGCCTTGGTGGCGATACAGACGAGCACGAGTGGCGGCTCCAGCGACACCGAGGTGAAGGAGTTGGCGGTGAAGCCGCGCGGCTCGCCTCCTGGGCCGATTGTGGTGACGATGGTGACGCCGGTGAGGAAGGAACCCAGCGCGCGCCGAAACTCGCCAATGTCGAAAACGGATTCCGTTCTTCCGACCTTTGCCTCCAGCTCGCCCTCAAGAAAGTCGACAATGTGGCGCGTGGTCAGGTCGGGCGCGGTCACCGCCATCATGTGCTTTTGGCCGTCAAGCACGACACAGCGGCCTTGCGGCGCCAGACGCGCCATCGCGGCCGACATCACCGGTGACGAATTCCTGTCTTCGGAGCCGGTCATGAATAGCGCCGGCACAGCGAGCGTCCCTAGGCGGTCGGCGTGATCGCCGTCGGCGCGGGCAAACAGACGATAGGTGCGGGCGTAGCCTTCCGGGTCGGCGTTATTGAGTGCCCCGGCCGTCTTTTCGGCAGCCGTCGACAGGTTTGCCGGCACCGGATTTCCGAACCAGCGTTCGATGGTCGTGGCGGTGCCAGATGGATCGCCCTTGCCGTTCAAGGCGGCCGCGCGCTCACGAACGGCCTCAGCCAAATGCGGCGGGCGCCGAAACACGGCGTTGAGTGAGACGATGCGGCGGACGCGCTCCGGTGCGCAAAGCGCGAGTTCCTGGGCCACAAGCGCGCCCATGGAATGACCGATGACGAATGCCGCGTCGATGCCGAGCTGGTCTAACAGCCCGAGGGCCTGGCCGGCATAGTCGGCCAGGTCCGGGTTCTCTCGTGGCAGCGGCGACTGCCCGTGGCCGAGCATGTCGATGGCGATCACATCCCAACGGTTAGCCATCCGCTCGATCTGCGGCTCCCAGATGGTGGCGTTCATGCCCACGCCATGAATGAGCAGCACCGGCGCGCCCGATCCGGCGCGGAGAAAGCCGGTGCCGTCCAGGGTCTTGCCCCGGATCCATGCCGGTGCGGGGGCGTCAGCCATGCAGGTCCCCGAGCTCCTTGAGGTCCTGGTAGCGGTCGCCGATGCGGTGATGCGGGCGCCCGCCGATCGAAGCGCCAAGCGCCACCACCAGTTCGTCGGGTGCGGGCGCGTCGCCGATCTGGAAATGCACGGTCAGGTAGTGTGAACGTCGGCCTTCGTCGTTCTTATCCATCAAGGGGATCATGATCGGCGTGTTCGGCCCGCCGCGCAGATTGGTAAAGGCAAGATAGGTCTTGGCGCCGACAGCACGGCGAAAATGATTGCCGAAATGCAGCGTGTGGATCAGCGCCGATGCGTGCTCGATCTCTCCCGATGTGCCGCAGATCGCGGCCTTGCCGTAGCCTTCGATCGCCTCCCCCGAACCGGCGATGGCGATGATCTCTCGGGTCAGCAACTCACCCAACACCGGCGCGTAGCCGCGGATTTCGGGGGAGAGATCCTCGGTAAAACCACGCCCGGCCCAAGGGTTGGTCAGCACCGCGGCGACGCCAATAAGGCGCAGTGGCCGCGGGGCGGCCTTGCCGCCTTCGATCAGCGTGTTCTCGGTATAGGTCACGATCTTCCGAATGGCAGGCTGCATGGAATCCTCGGCTAGGTGACGCGCCCCAAAAGGGATCAAAGGCTTGTGCTATCTTATGGTATACCATCCTATGGAACGCCAATAAACTTGTCAATCGGCCATCGAATCTGATTTGGTGGCGGCGCAGGGAGACAGGGCATGCCGGACGACTCGCTTCGCATCGATCGCACCACCAAGACCTTGAGAACGCTGGCGCTGGAGCGCATGCGCGAGGCGATCATGGATTTCCATTTCCAGCCCGGCGAAAGGCTGGTCGAACGGCCGCTTTGCGATCAGCTCGGCGTCAGCCGTTCGGTGGTGCGCGAGGTTCTGCGGCAGCTGGAAGCCGAGGGTTTGGTGCAGATGATCCCAGGCCACGGGCCGGCGGTGGCCAAGCCGGATCTTGGGCGCACCGATGAAATCTATGAATTGCGTGCGCTGCTCGAAGGTATTGCGGCACGCGCCTGCGCCATGTCCGCGACCGATGCGCAGTTGGCCTTGCTCGATCGCGCTCTGGCCAACCTTTTTGAAGCCTGGGCGTCCGGCAAACCGGCCGAGGTGATGCGGGCGACGACGAGTTTTTATGAAGTGCTGTTCGACGCGGCCGACAAGCGCGTCGCCTGGGAGATCGTGACCGGGCTCAACGTCCGCATCAACCAGCTCCGTTCCATGACGATTCTTTCGGCGAACCGCCGCGAGCCGGCAATTGCCGAGATGACCGAGATCATGAACGCGATCCGGTCACGCAGGCCGGAGGAGGCGGAAGCCGCGGCGCGACGGCATGTCGAATCGGCCTGGCAGATCGCCCGACACAAGCTGAGCCTTGATCCGCGTTAGCCGTGCCTTGGCAACCCGTCCCCACGACATTGAATCCGGGCTTTGACCATTGGCCCACATATGCACACGCCAGCAGGATTGCTTGCGGCGCTTGGCGACAGACTTAAAGCTGACAAGGCTCATCTCGCAACAATGGACGGAGAAATCGACAGCCGGCAGTGCCGAGATGGAGGATGCTCAGTTATCTCTAACGCGAGATCGAAAACCGCAAGCGTTACAGCGACGTGTCGCCCTTTCCAGCCTCCCTAGCCATAGGGGCTTCATTGAAGCTAAAATGGCCGACGCGAAGCCGGTGAGACAGCCGCATCGGCCACCACGGCATTTGCTTGAGGGGCCAAATACCGCCCGCGGACCTTTGCATCTGCTAATGTTTCAGGCAAATGAAGTCGCTATCCGGACGCAGGAGGATAATGCCACGGCGCGCCGGGGATCGTGGTCCAGTAGGCGAATTTATATTTGACAGACCCGCTCTTAAAGTTGGCTAGAATCGCACCCTGATTCCATTTGAGCCAAGGTTAGAAAACGAGTAAAAAGTTTCCATTCGCCGGAAGGGAGGCCGCGATGATTGCAGCGCGATTAGAGGTCGCACGGGCGGTCATTGAATCCGCCTTTCTTCTTCGCCAGCATTCCATCGCCCGAACTGCCGCATTTCGCCGGGATATGGATCAATCGCGGAAGACTATCCAAGCGTCACGTGAACTGTTGAAGCGGCTTCGTCAACTTCATCGCGACGACATGGTGCAAGTTTGGGAAGATGCCGATCCGCCTCCCGTTGCGGTCTGCGCTTTCGATGCCGACATTCTCCGCTCTGCATTCCGAGACCTAGTCAGTGAAACGGGCGTGCCTGAGTGCCAGTGGCGAGATTTGGCTAAGACCCTGGTACGCGAATACACCGGATGCGAGCAGATCGCAGCTGGCTTGGTCGATTGGATCATCCACAACTAGCTACCCAGTCTGTAGAGAACGGTTGGAATCATCCCGCACCGTGCTGGTTGTGCGCTCGGAGCGGCCGATTCTGCAAAGATGCAGCCGCTTAAAAGCCCGCTGCGGTCCCTCCCCCCGGAGGGCTTTTTCCAACGGATGTTCGCAGGACTTAGGTCTTGGTTCTACACGCAAAGGTCTTGGAGTTGCGGTTTTGTCCATTGGACGTTCCGCTATATAATCCAGAAATAATAATCTGGGCGCAAGCCGGCCAACGATGACAGAGACCTGTAGCGGCAGTCGGGAAAGCTGTGCGAAAACGCTACACGCAAACACCCGATGAGCATGGCGTCCAAGAGCCGGTCAAATCTGCAATATGCACCAATGAGACCTTTAAGACGCTTTTTGGGACGAAATCAAATGGCGGTACTTAAGTCCCCGCAGTGATGTCCACCCAGGCAACACTCTTCAGCAAACGTCGCGGCCACAAGCGCCCAAGGCCCAACGACGCCCGAGATCGTCAGCATTGCGAGCAGGAACTGCGGAAAAATACATCGCCCCAATCCGCTACCCATTCCGCAAACGCTCCAGGCGAGAGTCTCATTATTTTAGCGATCGCGTGAGTACAGCCTCTGGCCGGTAGTGTCTCAGATTGAAATTTGACGGAATGCAAATGCATTCACATATCGCCCAGACCTCCTATATGCTTAGCGCAAAAGCATGGGAGAAAGGCGTGTCCCCAGAACGTGACGTGCGTATGTGGCGCGAGGCCGGGAAACTTGTGGAATCCGGCGACTATGAAGGCTGGCAAGCCATCGAAAGGGAGCTTCGTAGCAGAGGCTTCCCACGCGCCAAGCTACTGCTCGATAACGATCGGATCCGCGACAAATTGGATGAGCTCTGTGAGCGCGCACAGGAGCAACGCGCTTAACTACCGGACCTAGCTAAAGGCCAGAAGCGCCCCGCCGACGTGATAGGCAATGCCGTGCACGTATGCGAATTGCGACGGGCGAGCCGCCGCGAAGGACTTGGCGCAAGACACGGAAACAAGCGCGCCGAGAACATGACGCCAGAGCGGCGCGCGGTCAGTTCCTCCAGGAGGCTGACGGGCGTTTCCGCGCTATCCTGCACGCTGCTCACGTGCAGGAACACCGGCTAGTCATCCGTCCCCTTGTCGGCACAACCTAACTGCGTTGGCTCGAATTCGGATTTTGACGATCCTCAGTGGTGATGGCGCCCTTTGAGGCCTTCGAACCACCTCCCCATTTCTGGGCTTTTTGAGCTTGGTCGCCGCTCCCTGTCGGGCGCTTTGACTTGTCGCTTCCGTCTGCCTTTTTGCCGGAGATAGGCTGATTGGTAGAGCCTTTCGTTTGCGTGTTCATAATCGCCTCCTTGCGCTGAGCGAACGAATGAAAGTGACGACAGTTCCACTCCGGGTGGCGCCTGCAGGGTGAACTATGAGGCGCTCCCCCTCCAGAAGCCGACGAAGCAGATCGACACGAAACAGAAAACGTTTCCCTGCCTTCGCGTTTCATCAGTTCCAGCTAGGGATCGGCCGAATGCCGCCGAACCGCAGGCAGGACGGACGGAACAAGGAAGCGATTGCGTAACGAGCTTAAACGGGCACAGCCGCCCCATGCAAAAAGGATCGCCATCGCATGCTGCGCGTCGGGTGGGGAGCCGTGGCTGCGGCCGGGCCGTGGTGGGAGACGAGCAGCTTGCAGGCACCCGGCCGAGAAGTTCGGCCGGGCATTTCGAGATTAGAGGCACGCCCGCATCTCGCCATGCAAGCATTTGACGTCGAGTGCTCGGTTCGCAAGAGGACCGGACCGCCCCGCTCGCCGACCGACGGTCATGCTGCAGTCGTACCTTGCGTTGGCCCACTGCGCGCCTCGTCCAGTGCCTCACGATCTGGTTCGTTTAAGGCGGTCGATAAGAAGGGCGAGGACAATCGAAGTTGATGCCGGTCTGCTGCTTTGAAACCGGAGCATCCTCTTGGGGAGCGTGATCATCGGCCTTCGACCTACCGCACAGCGGTACGCCAAACTGCTGGTTGACTCGATTGTTTAGAATGAACTAATAGAATAGCGCTTTGGCGCCACGGATGTGGCCGCCTGTTTCGGGATCGACATGTTTGTCCCCTTAGTCAGGATGATAGGGCGCCCGAGTCGATTTGCCGCGAATTCGCCCCGATCATTGTAGAGCAGTACTGACACTTATGGCAGCTAGCCACTTTTTGCCGCGGAGAAAACGAAGTCGCCGATGATCCATGACAAAACCACGGTTGGCGTCGTGGTTCCGATGTTCAATGCCGAGCGAACCATCCGCTCTACCCTGACCAGCATCTGCCGGCAGAACCACCAGGCTTTGGACATTATCGTGGTGAACGATGGATCGACGGATCAATCCGCATCAATCGTGGCATCCTATGCCAAGCAAGATCGGCGTATACGCCTCATAGGAAATTCGAATGGCGGCGTGGCGCACGCTCGCAACAGCGGTGCGGCTTCCACCGACGCTGAGTTTCTGGCGTTTGTGGACGCCGATGATCTTTGGGCCCCCTCCAAAATCGCGCTGCAGTTGCGCGCCCTGCGCGAAGGTGGTTCCTCGGCGGGCTTGGCTTATTGTTGGTTTGCGCACATCGACCAGGACGGTCGGGTATTCTCACTGAACCATCGGCCCGACGCCGACGGCTATGTACTCCAGCGCATGTGCAGACAAAATTTTGTCGGTAACGGAAGTTCGATGCTCGTACGTCGCTCTGCATTCGAGCGAGCAGGACAATTCGATCCCACCTTGCGGGCCAGGAACGCACAAGGCTGCGAGGATCTTCTAATGTGCCTCAAAATTGCGGAAAACTATGAGTACCGGCTCGTGCCTCAGCACCTTGTCGGCTATCGGGTGACGAACCTCAACATGTCGAGCGATGTCATGCAGATGCTGCGTTCCTGTGAAATCGTCCTCGCCCAGTTTCGTGAAAAATATCCGCCGTTCGGGAGCGATCTCGATGCCCATTTGGTCGACATGATCCATTGGCTCGCCACAAGAGCCTTGATTGATGGGCGGTTTTTCGCGGCCGGTGAGCTGCTGAGGAGGCTCTTTGCGACGGAACCGGGCGTTGCGATCTCCCGTCTGCCTAATATGCTGGAAGAGTATTGCAGAAGCCGACTGGTTGCTCGATGGTTCAAGGCGCGCGTGAGACGAATGCGAAATGACAGGAGCGAATTTCGGCCCCTCTATAGCGAAATGAGCTGGTGAAGATGTCGGTGACGCCGAACCGGCGCGCAAATCTGCTGGAAGCCGACCTGCAGAAGATGTTTGGCCTGGATGGCTGCCCAGGTATCCGCCATGTGGATTTAGATACCCAAGCTGCTCCTGAGGATTGCGATTCTGGCATGATCGTATTGTGGCGCGGCGGGCTCCCAGTCGGGCATTTGCTCAGAGCGAGCGACGGTGAGTGCCGCATCGCCCCAATTGCGGCCGCTGTAGATACAGAACTTGCTCCACCGGTTCTGGACCTGCCGAGTGCCAGCGTGGTCATATGCACACGCGACAGGCCGAACGAATTGCGGCGCTGCCTCTCCTCGCTTCCCCAGCAAAGCGTCCCGCCGGCAGAGGTTATCGTGGTCGATAACGCGTCGAGAGGTGGCGAAACGCGCGAGGTGGCGCTCGCGGCCGGCGCAATCTACGTCCGCGAGGATCGTCCTGGTTTGGATATTGCTCGCAATCGGGGCGCTGAGCGTGCGTCCTCTGAGATTGTTGCTTACACGGACGATGACGTTCTGCTTCATCCGCAATGGCTTGAGCGGCTAATTACTGCATTCGGCAGCCCGTCGATCGGCGCCGTGACGGGTCTAGTACTGCCCGCCGAACTTGCCACCGAAGCACAGCGTTATTTCGAGACATTCTGGAGCTTTGGGCAAGGCTATAGACCTCAAATTTTCCTAGCGGCCGACTTTGCTGCCAGCAAGCACGAGGTGTTCCCTGCCTGGAAAATCGGTGCCGGTGCCAGTATGGCATTCCGGCGCGACGTGTTTGACCGCGTCGGGCTGTTTGACGAGCGCCTTGACGTTGGCCAGGCCGGGTGTTCGGGTGACTCCGAATATTGGTATCGGATCCTCGCCAATGGATATGACTGCTGTTACCAGCCAACGTCAGTCGCCTTCCATTTCCATAGGAGGACGATGGAAGGATTAGCCAAGCAAATCTACTTCTATATGCGCGGTCACTCAGCCGCATTGCTCGTCCAGCATGAACGGACCGGCGTCAAGGCGAATTTGAAACAAGCTTTCAAATGGAAGCCTCGTTGGTATCTCGGTAGAGTTCGCAGAAGGTTGCTTGGACGCAGGGTCCCTGACGATCGTTTCCTTTGGCAGGAAATCGCCGGCTATGCTTCGGGTATCCTGTTCTATCTCCGAGCCAGGCGCGGGTAAGGCAGCGTGGCGGATAACCCCTTGGTTTCAATCGTGGTGCCTGCGCGCAACGCGGAGTTGACGCTGGCACAAGCCCTTGATTGCCTCCTCAGGCAGGACATTGCTGATTGGGAGGCGATTGTCGTCGACGATGACTCGGAAGACGGTACCGCGGCGATTATCGCTGATTATGTCGGGCGCGATGCCCGATTTCGGACGGTGAGCTCTTCTGCCCATAGCGCCGCGGGCGCACGCAACAAAGGTATTTCGATCGCGCGCGGCCGTTGGCTCATGTTCCTGGATGCAGACGATTGGGTAGACGCCAGCTTCCTTGCGAAAATGCTGGCCGCACTGAAAACCGCGCCCGGTTCGGTGGCTGGCTATTGCGGGTCTCGGCGCGTGATGCCCGATGGCGCACTCACCCCGCCGAGCATCGCTCCCGAGGTTGCGATCCAACCCTTCGAGACATTCGCGCGCCGGTGTGCCGTCCGCACGCACGCGCTGCTGATCGACCGAGCGACGATTGTCGAGTTAGGCGCTTTTGATGTGACGCTGCGCACCTGTGAGGACTGGGATTTATGGCAGCGCGTCGCACGCCTTGGCAAACGTTGGGTGATGGTAGACGAGCCGCTCGCCTTCTATCGGGCCAGCCCCAACTCGCTCACCCGCAATTCAACGCAGATGCTGGCGGATGCGGAAATCGTGATCACCCGCGGCTTTGCCGCTGACCCCAGGGTCAAACACCCGGCAACTGCGCATGTCAATGGAGCGACCTCGGCGGGAAGTCGCGCCGCTTCGGAAGCACTCGCGTGGTTCGCATTGTGGAATGCCGCATCGGATTGCGGCGCAGGCGTCGGCCCGATCAATCCCCAGATCCTGCGTGCTCTTCCCGCCAGACATGACTGGGCGCATGAGGTCGCCAAGGTGATCTTCGACGGCCTGATGGTAGGCTCTCTATCGGTGCCCGAGCAATTGGCTGCCAGATGGGACGGGTTCGGCGCCCTCCTGACCGACTTGATCATTGAACTCGGCAAGATCTGGAACGATCCCGTTGCGGGTCGGCGCGTACAATATCATCTCGAGCAAATGCTTCTCGATTTCGACAATCTTGCTGCTCCGCGGACGCTGGCGCGGACGCTCGGGATCCGCGTTGATGCCCGAAATCCGCCCTGGACCGAACTGCCGGAGGGGATCGATCAAATCTACGCCTACCTCATGGTGAACGGCGAGATCGCGGCCCTCGTGCAGTTTGGTGTGCTCGGGAGAGTGACAAGGCGTCATTGGGTTGAATTGATCCTGAATTGTCTGTCGCCTCAGGAGGTTACACGAGATCTCTCCGGCTTCGCGCGCTTGGCATTCCGCTTCTGGAAGGGCGCGGCATGGTTAGCTAGCCGATCATATGTCCCAGGCCTGCAACAGAGCGCCGACGCCGACAAACCAGTTGGGTACGCAGCAAAGGCGTTGCTGTCTATGGCCCGACGCCGGTCTGATCGGGACAGCCACTACGGCAGGCTTGCACGGGTGGCAGCTGAAACACAAAGGCTGGTGTGGTCGGGCGTCGAAGTGAAAGAACCTCCTGCACCGCCGCACCGGGCACAACCAGAAGGTGGGCGCGACAATGATCGCAAGTCGTTCTGGGATCGCTATTTCGCGACGGAGGACCCCTGGAACTACGGTTCGCCCTACGAGCAAGAAAAATACGAGCACCAGCTCGACATTCTGCCGGCCACTCCCATAAGACGGGCGCTCGAGCTGGCCTGTGCGGAAGGCCACTTCACGCGACAACTGGCGCCGCGAGTGGGCCATTTGACCGCAACCGATATCTCCGCCGTAGCGATCGAGCGCGCGCGCGCGCGATGCAGGGACCAGCTGAATGTGGAATTCGACGTCCTGGATTTTTCCGTGGATACCCTTCCTGGAGAGATGGATCTGATCATCTGCTCGGAAGCGCTCTATTTCTTGGACGGTCTCGATGAGTTGCGACGCGTCGCCACAAAACTAGTCGATGCCTTGGCGCCCGGCGGCAGTTTCATCACCGCGCACGCATTCGTGCTTCGTGACAATATGGAACGGACGGGCTTCGATTGGGATAACAAATTCGGTGCACAGGCAATCTCGGAGACGCTCGCCGCGATCGAAGACCTCGTCCTCGAGCGGTCGATCCAGACCGATCTCTATCGCATAGACCACTTCCGCCGCATGTCCCCGCAAGATGCGGCGACGGAGCCGACGGTCGATCATGTTCCCGTCCGCGCGCCCATCGAAATGGAAGTGGCGCGAAATATCGTCTGGGGCGGGGCACGGGCGCTTCGCCGCGACGTGGCGCGTAACGAGCGGCGGCGGCGCATCCCTGTTCTGATGTATCATAGCATTTCCGACAATGGTCCGCCCGCGCTCGCCCGCTATCGCTTCACGCCCGCCAGCTTCAACAGCCAGATGGCGTGGCTGCGCGCCAATGGCTTTCACGCCATCACGTCCGAGCAACTGCAATGGTTCATCGACAATGGTCACCCTTTCGTGGGTCGCCCCGTGCTCATCACGTTCGATGACGGTTTCCAGAACTTTGCCGACCATGCCTGGCCAATCTTGCGCGCGAACGACCTGACTGCGGAAGTGTTTCTGGTGACGGACCTGGTCGGAGAAAACGCACGGTGGGATGCCGACAGCGGTCCGCCGACGCCGCTCATGGATGCCGGGACTGTCCAACGCCTTGCCGAAGAAGGTGCATTTTTCGCTAGCCATCTGGCGACGCATCGCGCGATCGATGGTCTCTCGAGCTCCGACCTGGCCGGTGAGCTGCTGCGCTCACGTATGTTCATCGAGCGTTGGACCGGGCGGACCACGAAAACGTTCGCGGCGCCTTTTTCTGTCACCGATCGACGGCTCGGTCAGCTGGCTAAGGAGTGCGGCTATCGAATCGGCTTCGGCCACAGATCGGGGCCGGCGGATCTCGATTGCGATCCGATCGACCTTCCCCGCATCGAGGTTCGCGGGGATCGGTCGCTCGACGAGTTTGTTGCCGTGCTAGAGGCTGTGCTCGAATGATCGGCGAACTTGTCAGTGTCATTGTCCCCGCTCATAACGCGCAAGACACAATCGACGAGACACTCCGCAGTGTTCGGTCCCAGTCTCACCGCGCGCTCGAGATTATTGTCGTCGACGATGGCTCGTGCGACCAGACTGTCACCATCACCCAACGTCACATGGAGATCGACCCACGCGTGCGGCTGATCAAGCAGGCAAACGCCGGCGTGGCAGCCGCCCGCAATACGGGTTGGCAAGCGGCGCGATCTGATCTGATTGCATTCGTCGATGCCGACGATCTCTGGGCGCCGACCAAGATAGAGCGGCAACTGGCCGCGTTCGATCGGGCAGGCGAGAAAGTGGGGCTTGTCTACTGCTGGTATTTGGTGATCGATGCGCAGAGTGCCGTAACTGATGATCAGCATCGGCCAAACTGGCGAGGCGATGTGCTTGAGCGCCTTTTCCACGGCAACTTCGTCGGCAACGGCAGCGCCGCCCTAGTATACCGGCAGGCACTGATCGACGCCGATGGTTTCGAAAGTGGGCTGCGCAAGGCCGGGGCGCAGGGCTGCGAAGATATCCTTTTCTATTGTCGTGTTGCCGAGACGTACCACTTCGAAGTCGTCGAAGAGCCGCTGGTGGGATATCGCTATCTACCGGGAAATATGTCGAGCAACATGGCCCGCATGCTGCGGTCCTGGATGCTTGTGGTGGATGAGATGCTTGGCCGCCACCCGGATGCGGCATCTACGCTGTGTCAGGGCCTGCATTTCTATTCGGCGTGGCTCCTGGAGCGCACGTTGCGCCAGGGGCACCCGCGCTATGTGCTTCCCATCGTGTCACTGCTGCTTCGCCATCATCCCGCGATAGCCTTGCGGATAATCGCCGTGGATTTGCCCCGCATTGGAGCGCATTTCGCCAAGCGCGTCGCGACGAGGTTGATACGTGGTCGCCTGCCTGCCCGCCCGCCCGTGACCAAGCGCTTCCCGATTGGTGACCCGAAATGAACGAGGCGAAAGATGCCACGCGCCGCGGTGCGGTCCGTGCTTCGTTGCGCGACCTTTCGCACCTGCTTCGCATCGTTGGAAAGGCGCGGTGGGCGACGCCCGCGCTGCTGGCGCTTGGCTTTCTGTCGTCCTTGGCCGAGACGCTCGGCATCACTCTGATCCTGCTGTTCCTTTATTTGGTGTCCAATCGGATCACGGAAGCAGGCGCTGGCCTTCAGGGTCGAGCGCTGGACCTGGCAGTCACCTGGTTCGGTAGTCCTACCCGGCTCGCCTTCGCAATCCTGCTGCTTATCCTGGCGCGTGGAGCACTAGCGCTGCTGTACTCGTTGATAAGCTCCAGCATCGGGGAACGGATCAGCGAGCGCGTGCGCAACCTCATCCACGAACAATATCTCCGAGTAGCGTTCGGAACCATCCAACAGCATGAGCAATCCCAACTCATGGAGGTGCTCGGGACCGAATCGTGGTTGGTCGCGCAAGCCTATGGTGCGGTCACCCGCCTCATCATAAACAGCTGCTCGATCTTCGTGTTCGCCGTTTTCCTGCTTACGATCTCCTGGAAGATACTGTTGATTGCAGCCCTCACCTCAATCGCGATCTCGGCGATCCTGCGCATCCTTTCGCGTCCCGCGCGGGATCTTGGGCATCAAGTGAAGAAGATTCATCAATCGCTCGGCGAGCACATGCTGATGACACTGCAGGCGTTGCGCACCATACGCGCCTATGGACAAGAGGCGCTTCATCAGCGCCGCTTTGTGCAATCGTCGGCGGCCGCGCGCAACGCATCGCTGTCCATGATTCGCCTTTCGTCGTGGATCGGACCAACGACCGAGATCGGCTATCTGGGAATGTTGGGCTCCATCGTCCTGGTCTCCGGGTGGTGGAATATCAGCTTCGAGGTGACGCTGGCCGCTGTTGCACTCCTTTATCGGCTGCAGCCGCATACGCAGGAGTTCGAGAGCAATCTGCTGTTTCTGGCGCAGATACAGCCGCAACTGCGCTCAGTGTTGGAGATGGTCAAGTCCGAGGACAAGGAATACCCGTCGCAAGGCACCATCGGACTCGGAAATTTGAACGCGAGTATCGTCTTCGAGCACGTGAGCTTTGGCTATGATCAAAATGCGCCGGTTCTCACGGACCTGTCGTTCGAGATTCCAGCCGGAGAAACCACGGCGCTAATCGGCGCAAGTGGCGCTGGCAAGACGACGATCGTGAACCTCCTCTTACGGCTGTATGAACCGTCCTCTGGCGACATCAAGATTGACGGCACCCGGCTGCAAGACATCAAGCGGGACGACTGGTTGTCCAAGATCGCGGTAACGGGTCAGGATGTAGACCTCGTCGAGGGCACGGTGACAGAGAACATCCGTATGGCCAAAACGGACGCGACCGAAGAAGAGATCATTCTCGCTGCCCGCAGTGCCGGCGTGGCGTCATTCGTCGAAGACCTCCCCGATCGCTACGATACCTGGATCGGGCAGGAGGGGCTGCGATTTTCCGGCGGCCAACGACAGCGCATTGGCCTGGCACGAGCTGTATTGCGCAATCCTGACTTCCTGATCCTGGACGAGGCCATGAACGCACTCGATACCGCGCTCGAGGATCAAGTACGGCGTGCGATTGACAGGCAGCTTGGCAAAAGGACAATTTTGCTGATTACGCACCGCATAGAAACGGCGCGTGATGCCGTTAACGTGATTTGGATAGAGAACGGCAGAGTCAATAGCCAAGGACCTGCCTCTGTCATTGTTCCTCAATACCAACGTCGCCAGCACGAAATCGCATGTGCCTCTGAGGTTGATAGCAGGGGGCAGTGACCACTCGATGTTTGTAACCCAGCCTGTTCATTGATCTAAATGTTTAGTCCCGGCATTTGCCGGAGCAGGTTAAGCTGGAAGGGTTCGGGCTGTGCGGCCCAAACCTTGCAGATGAACTCATGAGGTGTGAAGACCTTGAGGTTTTGAGCCTGCGGCCGAAGTTTTAGGCCGAGATGAAGTCGCCAAGGTGCTGGGGGAGCTGGTCGTTGCTCTCATAGTAGAAGCGCCTGACGGTCGCATCCTTGCTGGTTCGGTTCATCCGCTCGACTTGGCCGTTGGTCCAGGGATGCGTTGCCTTGGTCGCCCGGTGCTCGATGTCGTTCGTGGCGCAAGCGTATTCGCTTTGCTCAACCTTTTCCCTGATCTCCAGAAGCTTGCTGGATTTGCGTCATCACATGTCGGGGATCGACATTCTCTGCCAGTTGCGGCAGCTCGTTGTCGGCCGGGGTCGAGACATTCAGGCGCGTCGCCAAAGCAGCCACCATCTCGATCAGCCGCGTGGTTTCATGCTCGTTAAGAAGGCTGATCTGCAGGTCCAGTTCCGCTCGGCGCTCGCTGTGTTCAGCCATTCTGTTCTGATTGATCAGCACGAAAGTGGACAAGAAGATTGCCTCGACCGAGGCGACCATGGCCAGGATCACAAACGTGGGGTCCCAAGCTGGGATGCTTGGTATCGCGCCAAGGTTCGCAAGAATCCAGGCTACAAGAATCGCGAGATGCAAATAGACAAAAGTCATGCTTCCCGCGAAGCGTGAAATGGCGCCAGCAACTCGCACCTGAACGCCTTGGCGCTCCTCTTGTTGTCGTCTCTGGTCGACCAGAGCCTGTATGTTCTGGTGAAGGACGGACTGCATGTCGTCGGGACGTTGATCACTCATGTGTTTGAATGTCACTTTCGCAAAAGCGGCGCTCGCCACTCCCTTGGCCTCGAGACGTGCGTTGACCTCGCTGACACCTGCCCTAACTCCCAGCCGACAGGCAGCCTCGACGCGAGGCGCGCAGCCCTGCACTCTTGTCCACCATCGCGCATCGCGACCACCGCCCGCGGGGCGCTCCGGTGAACCATATGGCCGACGCCCGGAACGATCTCAAGGAGAGACCCACCAACCTCCTCATGCAGGCGCCGCGCATCCCCTTCCGCGTCGAACAGCCGGTCTCCAGATCCGGCCACGATGCCCGTCGACACGGCGATATCCTTGTAGCTTGCCTTCGACAACGGCCTGCGGCCAGCATCAGTGCAGACTCGGAACAAACGGCCTGCAGTTGGGAAGGGCGACTGGCGAATTCTTTGGCGAGCGCAGCAAAGCCACTGTCGACCTCAGCCGGAGAGAAGATCTTCTCCATCGCCCAAGGCCAGGCTAGCCTCACAAGCAGCGGCAGCAAGGGGTGGCGGAAAGCGGTGCCGATCACCGGCAGGGCCGCGAGTGCGGCCAGCGCAAAGAGCGAGCCGAGGCGGCGGATAGTAGCCGGAGACCAGCACGATGCCGGCAAGCGATGGAGCATGCCTGCGCGCCAATTCGATGGCGACCCAAGCTCCCCAGGAATGTCCAAGCACCAGATATTTCTCGATGCAGAGATTGCGTACAGCATCATGTATGACGTCAGCTTGTTCGCCAGCAGACCAGCTCCTGCCCTGCGACCGTGAGCTTCGGCCGAAGCCGGGACGATCAAATGCGAGCATCCGGTAGCTTTTGCCGCCAGGTCGAAGATGCCGCTGGACTTGAAGTCCTCCGCAATGGATCCGTTCCCGTGCAGCAGAAGCAGCGGCATGCCAGTGCCCGCCTCGACAAGATGCAGGTGTAGGCTGCCGATCTCTATCACACGACCGCACGGTCGGCCGGCAAGCGCTCGTTTGGCGCGGACGGCGTTGTATCCCGCCAGGGCCGCCAGTGCGGCGATAAGCAGCCCGGTCGCAAGTTTCGGTCCATCTCTGTCGAGCGCCATGCTCGTGCCTGCCAGGAACTGTTTTGCTCACTGCCGCCTTGCCCCAACCCCGGCCGCCGCGGCTTGTTCCGCCAGACAAACGCAATGCTGTATCGCCCGGCTCAAGCGGGCTGGAAATCAAGTTGTCTATGGGCGTGGGACGCAGCGATGGCAGCCTGACCAAAGGCGACCGCTATCTGGTTCAAGGCTTTAACGAGGTCACCGATCGCGTATACGCCATCGACGGAAGTCTGCTGGTGCTCATCGACTTTGACGTAGCCCTCTTCACAACAGGTCGCGCCAACGACCCCTGCGAGTTGAGAACGGACCTTGCAACCCAATGCCGCGTAAATGGCATCGAAGCGGCATGTCGCCCCGTCCCTCAGAATCGCCTCACAACCGTCAGCAACTGGGCTGAGCCTGTCGAGAGTGTCTCGGATAACGATCGCTCTTTCGCCGGCCGCGCGACGCGTGCTGGTTGAGAAGTCCCTTGCATCAGTCCCCAGCATCGTTACAGCCGGTGTAAATCGACTGAGGAAGATGGCCTCTTGCAAGGCTCTCTCTCCTTGCCCGAGGACCGCTATTTTCCGGTCGATCACCTCATATCCGTCGCACACTGGGCAAAGCCGAACTACGCCTGCAGCCATTGCGTCCCGCAGGCGTGGCATGACGGGTGTCGTGTCGATAATCCCGGTCGACAACATGACCTTGCGTGCGCGGAATGCACCAATCGAGGTCTCGGCGTCAAAGCCTCCCTTAACAGGGGCCAGAGAATGAACCTGACCCCGCATCAGAGTTGCTCCGTACAAACGCGCGTGGCGTCGTAGCCGATCCAGAAGATCGGGACCACTTATCCCTTCGGGAAAGCCCGGACAATTATGGCTTCTTGGGATCAGGGCGGCGCGGGGATCGCCCGCATCGATCACCAGCACGCGACGGCGGAAACGGGCAAGATACTGAGCGGCGGTCAACCCTGCGGGCCCGCCTCCGACGATCAAGACATCTTCGGTGTCGGCGATCAGTCGACCGTTATGGTTTTCAATGCTAGTGTGGCCCATCAGCGGCGAACGATTTGGTTCGTGCGATGTTCCAGTATGATTGCGGAGAGACCGCATTTGCTTAGCCTTAGCGGCGCAATACGTACGCGAGGACGGATGACGAACAAGATTTGAACAGGCCAAAGAAGGCCGAACGGTTGCCAATTTGGGCGACGTCGCGACAAGACCGCTGTTCAGTGCCATCGCTCTGTGTCGTGGAGACCATGTCTTCGCCATGATGTGGAAGGGATCGGTCTGTTTCAAAGTAGACGAAAACACCGAAAAGATTTTGACGCGTCAGGGTCGCATCCCTTGGGCTATGAAAGCCGGGGCAAACCCCAAGCTCTCAAGTCCTATATGGAAGCAGCGCCATCCGCCATTGTCCCAGCGTCACTTCGCTAAGCCCTTCGCGCCTTTATGTCGCTGGAACGGCCGGCCGAATCTCACCAGCAACAATACGACGGAAGAGCCACAGAATGACCGGGCAGAGCAGGAGCACGGCGGCGCCGAAGTCGAGCGCTGCGCTCGCACCGCCCAGCCGCGTCGCGAGCTTTCCACCGATCGCCGGTCCAAGCGGGCTCCCGGCATAGAAAACCGTGTAGAATATTCCCATTCCGATCGACCGCGTCTTCCGCTCGAGCACAAGCGCAGACAGGCTGATGATCGCACCGGCGGGCAGGCCGCAAACGATCCCAAGGGCAATGACGATGGGAAACACCGCGTCGGTTCGCGACAGCAGCAGTGCCAGCAGAGCAAAGACGATACAGCCTGCGATGACCACGGCGTCACCGCGTTTGGTCCAGTCGGCGAGGAAGCCCCCGAAAGGAACCGAAAGCACGGCGAGCCAGAGCACCATGCTGATCGTCGATCCAGCTGCCGTGCCGGACCAGCCTCGCTCGACGAGCATCGATGGTCCGAAACTGAAGATCATGGCAAGACCGACATTGTAGAGGCACCAGATCGAGCCGGCTACAATCACCGCATAGATCGCTTTTGCGGTAAGCCTGCCGCGCTCGCCTTCCGCGGAGGCAGGCGTATCCGGCGCACGATAGATAAAGGCGATGAAGCCGAGTCCGATCAGGATCAAGCCTGCGACAGCAAGGTTGACGGCATGGAGCCCGAACCTCTCTCCGATCGCTGGCAACAGCAGGAGCGCGATTGCGATGCCAGCTGGCCACGAGTTGACGAAAATGGCCATCGCGGTGGCTATTTCCCGGCCACTAAACCAGTCGGCGACCATCTTGGTCATCTGAACGCTCAAGAAAATGCCACCAGTGCCGGCAATCAGTCGGCCTGCGATCTGCATGCTCCACGAGGCCGACGCGGTCATCAATAATTCGCCTGCCAGCATCATCAGCAGCCCGGCGAGGACCGTCGCCTTGTCGCCATAGCGGCGACCGACCGTCCCGCCGGGCAAGGCAAGCAGGACGCCCGGCGCAAAATAGATGCCGATAAGGATACCGACATCGGCCAAGCTCACACCGAGACTTCGGCTGAGCTGTGGCGCTACGGCCCCTACGCTCCCAAATTGAAAGGCGAAGGCGGCACGAGCGACAAACAGAGCGGCAAGAATGGTCCAGCGGCTTCGCACCTGCATCCTCCCAACACCGCGCGGTGCCCGAAATGTTCTATTATATTAGCAAAGTAACATATAATCTCGCCAGCCGGTAAGCTGATATGGGGCGCGGGTGTGATTTCCCTCGATCGTGTTGCCGAAAGTTTTGCCGAGAGACGCCAAAGTTAGCTCCCGCCTACACTAGATCGCCAGCATCGCCTCCTACTGGCGCAACCGCGACCTCTAGGGTGTGACCGAGCCGATCCTAGCTGTCGCCGCATCGAGATCGCTCACGTGCAGCAGAGGGAGATTGCCATCTGATAGCGCCGATCTAATAATCATTGTGTTGAATGCGTTTCGCTGATTAGCTGCCTTGCGTACGCCGGGACAAAATTGGCATTTGTTGTCCGGGGAGGACCGCGATGCCGGTGCTTGAGGTTCGTCACGTCTCCAAGAATTTTGGGGCCATCCAGGCCCTGACGGACGTCAGCTTCCACGTGGAGCGGGGTGAAGTCGTGGGTCTGATGGGGGACAACGGCGCCGGCAAGTCAACGATAGTCAAGACAGTGGCCGGGAATTTTCCGCCGAACGACGGCGAAATTGTCGTGGACGGCGAGATTTGTCACTTCCATAAACCCGTTCAGGCCCGTGCCAAGGGAATTGAAGTCGTCTATCAGGACCTGGCGCTCGCGGATAATCTGACGGCCGCGCAAAATGTCTTTCTTGGCCGCGAGATGAAGAAGGGCTTCTGGCCGATCAGGGTGCTCGACAAGCAGGCGATGATCGACCGCTCGGCAGCGTTGTTCAGGGAACTCAAATCGGAAACACGGCCGCGCGACCTCGTCAGGAAGATGTCGGGTGGGCAGCGCCAGGCGGTAGCGATCGCGCGGACCCGGCTTTCAAACGCCAAGCTGGTGTTGATGGACGAACCGACCGCCGCCATCTCGGTACGCCAGGTGGCAGAGGTGCTCGAATTGATCCGGCGCCTCAAAGCGCAAGGTGTCGGCGTCATGTTGATCAGCCACCGCATGCCTGACGTTTTCGCCGTTGCAGATCGTATCATTGTGCTCAGGCGAGGTTCGAAGGTTGCCGACAAGGATGCCGGCAATACGTCGCCCGAGGAAATCACCGGACTGATAACGGGGGCTATCCGTGGCGAATAGTGCTCGGGAGTCAATTGGTGTTGGGGAGTCGGCCCTGGAAACCGGCCGACCGGCCATGTCGGACTTTGTCCCGACCAAGGAAAAGACGGCGCTTCAACATGTATTTTCAAGTCAGCCGTTCTGGGTGACGATCGCGCTCATTGCCCTCGTCACCTTGATGTCGACCATGGAGCCGAGCTTCGGCACCTCCGAAAACGCCGCCAACGTCACGCGCAACTTCGCACCTTTCGGCATCATGGCGCTCGGCATGACGGTGGTGATCATCACCGGCGGCATCGATCTGTCGGTCGGCTCGATCATGGGCCTGGTGGTCATCGTCGCCGGTCTTTTCCTGACCTGGCACTATCCCTGGTATATCGCATTCGCCGTCGGCCTTTTCTCCGGCATGGCGTGCGGCGCGGTCAACGGATTCTTCGTCGCCTATATTGGAATGCCGTCCTTTGTGGTCACGCTCGGCATGCTGTCCGCGGCGCGTTCGCTGGCGGTCGTGTTCTCCGCCAACCAGATGCTCTACCAATTCGGGCCCGATGCCCCGATCGTAAAGGCGATCGGTCAGGCGAGATGGCCGCTGCATGGGCCGCAGGATTGGGCACCGCACTGGATACCAGAACTGTCATCGCAGTTCTGGACCATGGTGATTCTGGCCCTGATCGTCGGTTTCGTCTTCAATTTCACGGCCTGGGCCCGGCATCTCTTCGCCATCGGCGGCAATGAGGAGGCGGCGCGGCTCACCGGCGTGCCGGTCGACTGGATCAAATTCGAGGCCTATGTCTTCTCGGCCTTCACCGCTTCGGTCGCCTCACTCCTGCTCCTCGGCTACAACGGCTCGGCCATCAATGCCATGGGCCAGGGCTACGAGTTGCGCGTGATCGCAGCGACGGTCATCGGCGGAGCCAGCCTTATGGGCGGAGCCGGCACGGCCTTCGGCGCGATCATCGGTTCGGCGTTCCTCGAAGTAATCAGGAATGCGCTGTTGATGGCCGGCATCGATTCAAATTGGCAAGGCGCATTCGTCGGCGCCTTCATCGTTCTCGCGGTTCTTTTGGGCATGCAAACCGGCGGCAAATCGCTTCTCGCCGCTTGGCTGGCAGTCTTGATGCCCAAAAAAAGCCGCTAGAAAACCCCGCCGGCGGGAGGCCTACGGGGCATTCCAGCTAGGAGGAGAACGTCGAAATGAAAAAAAGATTGCTGATGGCGGCCGTGGCGCTTGGCGCAATGGTGCTCGCCGTTTCCGGCGCCCAGGCGAAATATACCTTCGCCCTGGTGCCGAAGAACATGAACAATCCTTTCTTCGACCAAGCACGCGACGGCTGCAAGAAGGCCGAAGCCGAATCGAAGGGCGCCTTGGAATGCATGTATATCGGCCCGGGCGAGCATGGCGGCGGCGACGAGCAGGTGCAGATCGTGCAGGATCTCGTGGCCAAGAAGGTGGACGGCATTGCCGTGTCGCCATCAAACGCCGCGGCGATGGCGGTTGCGCTACAGGCCGCCAAGGAAGCCGGCATCCCGGTCCTCACCTGGGACTCCGACCTGCTGCCCGAGAATAAGGAGCTTCGCGTTGCTTATATTGGCACCCACAATTATGAGATCGGCGTGAACCTTGCCAAGCTTGCCATGCAGGTCAAGCCTAAAGGCGGCACGATCTGCATCCAGTCGGGCGGCGCGGCGGCGGCCAACCATAATGAACGCATGCAGGGCATTCGCGATACACTTTCAGGAACCAAATCGGCGGCCTCGCCCGGGGACCGGCTGACGGGCCAGAATGGCTGGACCGAAATCGAAGGCTGTCCTCTCTACACCAACGATGATTTCCCGCTTTCGGTGCAGCAGTTTGAGGACATCATGGCGAAAAATCCGAACCTTGATGCATTCATCCCAACGGGTGGATTCCCGCAGTTCATTCCTGATGCCAACCGCGCCGCGGTCGCACCGTACAAGGACAAGATTGCCTCGAAAGCGCTAGCGCTTGTCGTCGCCGACACACTTCCCGTGCAGATCGACCAGATGAAGGAAGGGCTATCCCTTGGCCAGGTCGGCCAACGGCCATTCGAAATGGGCTACAAGACGATGATGGCGCTGAAGGACATGAAGGACGGCAAGGCGCCCCCGGCTGACCCGACCTACACAGGCCTTGACGTCTGCACGCCGCAGACGGCCGATACCTGCGTCGCCAAATAGCGCTTTAGGGCGGGAGGAAACTCCCGCCCTTTCATTGGAGCCAGGTGCGGTTAGACTGCATCATCGTCATCTATCTCGCTCCAGGGATTTCAATGTCGGAAATGTTCTCGCTCAAGGGTCGAGTCGCGTTGGTGACGGGTGCTTCGCGTGGCCTCGGCTTTGCCATGGCCAAGGCGCTTGCGGACAACGGCGCAACGGTAATTATCAATGCGCGCGACATGGACACCCTCTCCGCGGCGGCGGAAAAAATCGGTGCCGAAGCCCTGCCGTTCGATGTTGCGGTCGCAGCGACCTCAAGGGCGGCGCTTGAGGGGATCGTCGAACGCCACGGTCGCCTAGATATCCTGATCAACAACGCCGGCATCCAGCATCGCAGCCCGTTCGTCGAATGGAAGGACGAGGACTTCGACCGCGTGATTGCAGTCAATCTTTCGGCCTGCTTCCGAATGATGCGCGAGGCGGTGCGCCTGATGCTGCCGAACAAATTCGGGCGCATCATAAACACTGGATCGGTTGCAGCCATCCTTGGCCGCCCTACCATTCACGCCTATGTGGCGGCAAAGGCGGGGTTGCATGGACTGACACGCTCGACTGCCGCCGAGATGGGCCGTCACGGCATCACCATCAACGCGATCGCCCCCGGCTATTTCGCCACCGAGCTCAACACCGCGCTCATCAACGACGAGGCCTTTAACAAATGGGTCGAGTCACGAACCCCTGCTGGCCGCTGGGCTCAACCTGACGAACTCAGCGGAGCCGTGGTGTTTCTCGCGTCCGACGCTGCCGCCTATGTCAACGGACATGTTTTGGCGGTCGACGGGGGTCTATCGGTCTCCCTCTGACCTGCGAACTGCCTTCAACAGATTGTGAAAGCTTGGGTCCGGACGGGCCCGAACCCAGATGCACTTCGACCCATTGTATTGCGACGGACCGCAGCGGAGGGCAGCTTTCAGGCCCGGCCGATCGCAATCCGAACGTCGCGACGCGGCGCGAGCCCAAGACCTTCCGGTCTGGACGCACATGTACAATTGGCACAGGCCCCATGGCAGCCTAGGCTCAAAAACACCAATCAGCCGCCTCGCGAGCGGGTGGTCAGCAAGGACGATCTGGTCGATGCGGTCTGGCAGGGACGCATTGTCTCCGACGCGACGCTGGCCAGCCGCGTCAACGCCGCCCGCAGCGCCCTCCAGGTCAATGGCGGGCAGCAGCGCCTCGTCCGCACCATCCTGGGCCGGGGGTTTCGGTTCGTCGGCACCGTGCGCGAGGAAGCCGGAGCCGGCGCCAAGGCGATCGCACCGGTCGAGCAGCCGAAGCCTGGCCTTGGCATTCCCGCCCGCCCCTCCATCGCCGTGCTGCCTTTCGTCAACCTGAGCGGCGATGCGGATCAGGACTATTTCGCCGATGGCGTGGTCGACGACATCATCACCGGCCTGTCGCGCATCCGCTGGCTGTTCGTCATCGCCCGCAACTCCTCCTTCACCTACAAGGGCCGCGCCGTCGACGTGAAGCAGATCGGGCAAGAGCTCGGCGTGCGCTACGTGCTGGAAGGCAGCGTGCGCAAGGTGGGAGTCGCGTGCGCATCACCGGCCAGTTGATCGACGCCGAGGACGGCAGCCATCTGTGGGCCGAACGCTACGACCGCGAGCTGACCGACGTGTTCGCGCCGCAGGACGAGATCACCATCAGCGTGGTGGCGGCAATAGAGCCCAATCTGCGCCGGGCCGAGATCGAGCGCGTCAAGCGCCGGCCCGACAGTCTCGACGCCTACGATCTTTTCTGCGCGCGCTGCCCGACGTCTACACCTTCATGCCGCGAGGGGCCGCCAAGGTCCTGCCGCTGCTCGACCAGGCGCTCGTTTTCGAGCCGAAGCTATGCACTCGTGCACGGCTTTGCCGCCTGGACGCGCATCAAACCCTTTTCATCCGCGGCGGCATGGCTGGCCGAGCACGGCGAGAAGGCATTCCGCCATGCCCACGCGGCGATCGAGCACGGCTCAGGCCGACGCCATGGCGTTGGCTCTGGCCGGCTTCCCTGTCGAGTTGGAGACTCGACCTCGTCATCCGTGATCAGCAGTAAGCTGCCTTTCCGCGGACTGTGCGATGTGACCACAATATCGTCGTCCTGAAACTCGACTTCGCGGGCCATAATACGACCTCCATTGCTCGCGCCACCATGCCGAATGAGCCACAGGAAAGGAAGCGACACACGGACAAGAGGGGGCGTCCCTGGCCGCATCCTGCGGATGCCGCTTCCCGCAGAATTGGTTTTCCGCAACTGCACGTCAGCGGCGACCGCGGTCGGACTTCGTAGTACCATATGAATCGCATGAGCGATCAAATGATGAACACGTCATGAAAGGTCAGGGTGGTTCCGGGCTCTAGCTGGGCGATTTCCACTTGGGCCATCGGTTTCGAGCCGTCGGGGTCATAGTACAGAACGCCCGTGCTCTGGTTGTAGAGCAGGTAATCGTTGTGGCTGGTGGCGTGTTCGCGCAACTCGAAATACGACGAGTTCACCTGCGTCGGGCTGGACAAGGAACCTTGGCCGAGCATGGTGAAGACGGCATTGTCGAGGTAAAGCGCGTCATCCGCCGCGTGGAAGTCAATGAGTTTATCGACATTGCCGGGGCCATAGGCCGTGTCAAACACGAAAGTGTCCTTGCCGGAGCCACCGCTCAGCACGTCGTTGCCACCCTTGCCCGACAGTGTGTCGTTGCCAGCCAGGGCATCATAGGTATCGGCCGCGCCGGTGCCGCCAAAAGTGTCGTTCCCGGTGGTCCCCTTGGCCGAGTCGGTCGGCGGTGTCGGAGGTGGCGGTGGCTGGTCGGTTCCGTCATGGGCTGTATGCCAGGCCGCCTTGGCGTTGGCCCAGTAATCGCGGGCCGCCTGGCCTTGAAGGACCGTCCAGCCGGCCGGCGGCACTGGATAATCGGACGGCAGCGGCGTGTCAGAGAGGTTGAGGTAGTAATTGCCGTGTGACTCGACCGTTTTGTCCCAAGCCCGCTGCAGCCGCTCCAAGCCGTTGTGGTGGACATCGGTGATCGCCACCACGCAATCGATAAAGTGCAGGCTGGGCACGATATCGTCAGAGCCTATGCCCTTGTCGAGTTTGAACGGCGAGCCGTGCGTCATCTCGCCTTTGCGAAGGTACTCTCCCATGCCCAGAAGCATGCCGTCCATGGTGACCGAGTTGTCAGACCCATCCACGTCGCCGTCACCAAGGCTCACTCCGGAAAACACGTTGTCGAACAGGGAATCCTTGATAGTGCCGCCGATGACGTCGTCATCCTCGACCGCGTCGTCTCGGGAGTAGCCGACATAGCTATTGTCGATGAGGAAGGTGCCGGTGCCGCCGACACGGATGCCGTCCCAGGGCTTGGTGATCGTCCAGTCGTCGATGACAAAGCTGTGGGCTGAATTTACACGGACCGCGGCGGAGTTGACGTAAATGCTCTCCCAGGCGCCGGTTTGGGAGACAGTGCCGTTGATCGTGCCGCCCAAAGCCAGGAGGGTGTCGCCGGGATCGACGACCGCGAAGGGATAGAGGTTGGTGGGGCTTCCCTGATTGGCGACGATCCACGAGGCGTTGGTGGCATCGATAGTGGTGTCGGCGGCCAGACCGGATACTTTATAGCTGCTGTAGCCATAGTCGCCGCTCAAGACAATGGTGCTAGCTAGGGCCATGCTTGGCCACCTTTCCGACCCCCCACCCTTTCCGCCAAGTGCCTGAAGCCGGAAAGGCTTGCATCCAGCAGAGACCCGTTGGCGGTATCGCGCAAATCACTAAATGTAACAAAATATCGGTGCAGCGCGGCTTTGTTGCGGGACTGCTAACATGAGAATAAACCATCCAGCGCGGGGACACGCCCATATCCCAAACCCCGCAGTGGCCGGTGCGTTCCCTCCTACCTGTAGGGTGCGCCCCGTGCCGGCCATTCCTCTGCCCTGCGGCAATGCTCTAGCCCGCGTCCACTCTTTGACGGGCTAACGGTAGTGCGCGTCAGTTTGGATTTTGGTCGGCATCTTTTTCCAGTATGCGAGCTTCGCGAAATGCTGCTGGCTGTTGCCTGCCAACAGACAGAGCAACCTAAGCCTTTTGGAGCAATGTCATTCCTGCAATGAACGACTAGGAGATCTTGCTCAAAGGAGTCCTGAGATGGCAACTGAAAGCACAAGGTATAACAAGCAGGTCCCGGAGGCCAAAGCGCGCCGTGACTTTATGAAGAAGGCCGGTCGCTTCGCGGTCGTGACGCCGCCTGCTATAACACTACTGCTCGGCACAAGTTTGAACTCTGAGACGGTAGCGAAATCAGGTGGATCACGTCCCGGCAAAGGATCGGGCGACAGGAACCACGTTCACGTCAGCCGCTGCCCGAATAGCTTCACATTCGGGCGGAGTCAGTCCGGCAGCCACGGCGGCGGAGGCCACGGGGGCTCAAGGTCCGGCGACCCCAACTAACGCGCCGGGATAGCGAACCACACTGCGATCATGCCTGCTTCCGTCTGGGGCATCATTCCTAGGCGGCTGTGTTACAGTGCCGCCATGGCGTCGCTCACCATCAACAGCGGCGGGGTTTTTTGTAATTCGCTCGTTGACCTATGCTGGTTGATCCCCGTGCACTCCAGACCCTCGCCCGCTGCCTCACGGCTGACGGGCTTTTTGCGTTCGTATGTTCAGCGTCTGCGACTGAAGTCCCATCCTATTGGCAAAGCTTCCAGGCGCGAAACATTTGAGCCGATCACTCATTGGGTAACGGCCGGCGAACATCAGTTCCTTCATCGTCGGTTGATGAGCGCTCGTCATTGTAGCACGTCTAGTGGCGCGCGCTCAGCATTGGAGTTGGAGTTGCCTGGTCGCGAACACGTTCGCCACGCTTGCGTGATTGCAGTCTCGTTCCTTCTTTTCGGAAAACCCTTGTGGCCCGAAAGGCATATCCGGATGGTGATAATCGTGCCGGCCGATAGAATGACCACCACGGCCATTGAGAACACGCACGTTCACCTGCCACCCAATTTCGATCTGAGCAAAGCGCCGACGAAGCCAGAACCGCCCCGTGGTGTCGCAGTTCATTAGACCCGCAAGGTCAGCGCATGGCTGGCCCGGCTCTGAAATGTGCACGGCCGGCGGGCTCCCTTTGTGCTCAACTAATTTGGCGGTATGCTTTCCATGAGCCGGCGTCAATCACGTGCCGATCTCGTCAGCGGGTCTTCTGGCTTTTAGGGCCGGTTGGCGCGTTGCGCCTGTGCGCTCTTACAAAGCTGATCCAATTTGTCGCGGAGTCGTTATCAAGCAGTAGCTTGGCGCGTGGGTATCCTCTGCTACGAAGCTCCCGTTCGATGGCTTGCCACCCTTCGTAGTCGCCAGATTCCGCAAGTTTCCCGGCCTCGCGCCACATACGAACGTCACACTCTCGGAACACGGCTTTTCTCCGATGCTTTTGCGCTAGTCATATAGGAGATGCGGCTAATATGTGAGTTGCCGATCGCTTCTACCAACCTATGGGTTTGGTTCGCGGGATTGCTAATTTGGCAATAGACTATCAAGCGCGGGGGACGGCCCAAATCCAAACCTCCGCGCGGGTGGCCGGCGCGGTCCCTACCTAGCTAAGAGTGCCACACCCCGTGCCGGCCCTTCCCTTACGGCTGATTCAGCCAGTGCGGTTTCGGAATGGTTGTGGCGGTCGTGGAGAGCGGCCAGCAATTCTTCTTCGGTTCCTCTGGGAACCAGTTGAAAAAAATTCAGCACTGCCGCCGTGAGTTGCTCTGCCTCAATCGACGTGCGGTCTTATGTTGGCGTCGATGCATACCTGCTCAAATATGCGCTGGCACATAGCCAGATTTTCCGGGTCCAGGAACAAAACCCAAGGATTCCGGGCTTTTCCGTAACGGTCGAAGTGCCGATTTCAGCTGGCCAGGGCGGGCCTCCAAACACGCTCGGGAGCGCGCCAGTCGATGCCCTCGATCAGCATCGCAAGCTGCGCCGGCGTCACCGGGATCAAGCAATGAAGCCGGCCATCACCGGCCACGCGAGGCGCCCTTGGTCGAGCCGTTTGGTGAACAGGCACATGCCGTTGCCGTCCCACCACATGATCTTCAGCATCGACGCCTTCTTGCCGTGTCAGTGTAGCCGAGCGCCAGATGCACTTTTACCCCCGCCGGAATGGTCATGGTTCTGTTCCTCCGCGTTCGGCCTGCACGAGATCGCGCAGCAAGGCCGCCCGCCAGCGTACCATGAGTCAGCGTGACGGGCGCAAGCTTCGCGCCTGTTCTGCGCAACGCCAAACTGCACCCGCCAGCGGAACAATAACCCCGTGACGATCCGTGCCTGCGCGACCTGTGAGACGCTGACACCCGGCAGGTCGCTCTCCATCGCGATGGCGCGCTTTTGCTCGTCGCTGAAGAAGCGGCGGGCAGGCGCCGCATCTTCCTTCGTGGCGACTGTCAAGCTCAATTCCGAGGGCGTCGCGCTAGCGCTAGGCCTCGCCTAGCCGTCCTTTGTAGGATTACAATCGGCTACGATACCAAGCTAGTGCCGTCTCGACGATCCTGTCGATTCCGGATTGCTCAGGCACCCAGCCAAGTTCCCGCTGCGCCTTGGCGGCCGTGGCTACGAGCTCTGGCGGATCACCTGCTCTACGCGGACCGCAGACCACAGGAAGGCGCGTTGCCGAAGCCCGGCTGACCGCATCGACCAGTTCCTTCACCGTCGTTCCAGTTCCGGTCCCGAGATTATAGACGTGTACACCTGTGTCGCGGAGAAGTTTCTCCCCTGCCAGAACGTGAGCACGCGCGAGATCGGTGGCATGGACATAGTCGCGTACCGCGGTTCCATCGCGGGTTTCGAAGTCGGTGCCGTTGACGGTAAAAACCCGACCGCGCCTGACCGCCGCCTCGATGGCGAGCGGTATGACGTGTGTTTCCGGTTCATGCCGTTCGCCGATCTCGCCGTCGGGATCGCATCCGGCGGCGTTGAAATACCGGAGCACGACCGCGTTGAGGCCATGGGCATAGGAGAAATTATCCACCATCCGTTCTATGATGAGTTTCGACCATCCATAGGGATTGATCGGCAACTGCGGATGCGTTTCGTCAATCGGAAAGCGGACCGGAACGCCATAAGACGCGCAAGTGCTGGAAAAGATCAGCTTGTTTACGCCGACCTTCAACATTTCCTCGAGCAACACCAGCGACCCGAAACTGTTGTTTCGGTAGTAGAGTCCCGGATTTTCGACCGACTCGCCCACATAGGCGTAGGCGGCGAAATGCGCCACCACATCTGGCCGATATTGTCGTAGCGCTGCCGATACGGCTGCAGGGTCGGAAATGTCGCCTTCGACAATAGGCCCCCATTTGACCGCGTCGCGCCACCCGCGCGAGAGGTTATCATACGTGATGACCGACCAACCCGATTCGGCGAATGCCTTGCAACAATGTGATCCGATATAGCCGGCCCCGCCGGTGACCAAGACTGTTTTCATTCGGCGGCGGCCCGCAGGTACCCTGATGAAGCCAAACCTTCGAAGTAGGCAATGGTCTTGACAAGGCCGTCGCGCAACGCGGTTTGCGGCTCCCAGTTGAGTTCATGCAAGGCACTCGCGATATCGGGCTGTCGCTGCCTTGGGTCGTCGACGGGCAAGGTCAAAAATCTGATCGCGGACCGGCTTCCTGTAAGTTCGATCACCAGATTGGCGAGTTCGAGCATCGTGAATTCGACCGGATTGCCGAGGTTGATCGGACCGGTAACATCGTCACCCGTTTGCATCATGCGAACCAGACCGTCAATGAGGTCGTCGACATAGCAAAATGAACGTGTCTGCTGGCCAGTGCCGTACACCGTTATCGGTTCATTCAGCAATGCTTGCACGATGAAGTTGGAAACGACACGGCCGTCGTCGGGGCGCATCCTGGGGCCATATGTGTTGAAGATGCGCGCTACCTTGATTCGCAGCCCGTGCTGCCGCCGATAGTCGAAAAATAGCGTTTCAGCACATCGCTTGCCCTCATCGTAACAAGAACGGGGTCCTATTGGGTTTACCTTGCCCCAATAATCCTCGGTCTGCGGGTGAACTTCAGGGTCGCCGTAAACTTCGGATGTTGATGCCTGAAGAATCTTTGCGCGAACCCGCTTGGCGAGTCCCAGCATGTTGATCGCCCCGTGGACGCTCGTCTTAGTCGTCTGGACCGGATCGAATTGGTAGTGAACGGGGCTCGCAGGACAGGCAAGATTGTAAATCTCATCCACTTCCACGTAGAGCGGAAACGTCACGTCGTGGCGAATGATTTCGAAGGAATGGTTGTCAAGCAAATGTGCGATGTTTCGTCGAGTTCCGGTGAAGAAGTTGTCGACACATATAACTTCATGACCTTCACCCAGAAGTCGCTCACACAGGAACGATCCCAAAAACCCCGCGCCTCCAGTCACCAGGACTTGTTTTGCCTGCCGCATTTTCGGGGCCTCCAAGGCAAATTAGCTAAACCTAATAATCTGGCTGTACAGTAGCGCGATCTAAAAGCGGCCTGCCTTCAATTTGCGTTACCGACAAGACATGTTTGTCTACCGACCCCCCTCCCGGTGCCTGCCGGCTGAAGACGGCCGGAACCAGGTTCCTTCCCTCCCCGCGAAGGCGCTTTTAGCGCGTCGTTGCGCTAAATTGCTGCGTACTTTTGGGCGACATGTACTAATGCCCGGTTCCCGTACCCTTTTGCCGACGAGACCTGACCGCCTCCAGAAGTTCGCGCTCGCTGGTGTGAACATTTCGAAAAATGGCCACAACCATCACTGCCAGGATTTCAGCGTCCGGGCCCAAAGGATCTAGATTCTCATCCGCGCAGACCTGATCGAACACGCGTTCGCAAATAGCCAGATCGGGAGGGGCCAGGCAGGTGCGATTGAGATGGCGACGCAGCATCTGTGCGAACCTTTCAGGGCCCGCCGCGCGTGCTTTGCGGCGGGCTTTTGATGAACCACTGACGCGATGGAATGTATAATTCATAGTATCATCAGCAGTGTACTTGAAAGAGATTAGCTGCTGACTGAAGCTGAATCTGTTAAGAGTCCCAAAATCAGGGCGCACTCACGAGCTTTATACTGCCCAGCGTTCATAAGTTGATAGTAATCTTGGCGCTGATGTTCCGGAACGTGAAATCCGCGCCGAAACTCCGCCGCTTCTGCCGGGGTTCGAGTGCAGCCGAGTTTGCTTGCTGTAACTTTCAAGCTCGCCAATGAGCATCCGACCTTTGCCGCAATGTCCTTCAATGGCTCGTTGTTGTCATAGCCATCAAGAATGACCCTGCGACGAGCGTCGCCGTTGAGCTTGGTGTTCATTTCCGTGGGCTCCTCACCTATTTGACGATGCCAGATTCTATACGCATCAGGTTGAAGAGAGTCGTTATCTTCATATCCAGAAACTTATCTCGGAATGCATTTCGTACTGCAATCGAGCGTGATCGCCGTTGCCCCCGTCTTGCCAGATGCTGAGCTACACCACATGATTGAGAAGGGCATGGGCATAGCCGATTCGGATATGGCACCACGCGATGGACACTAAGAGGCAAGATGGGGTTCCTGCGAGGCTGCCGCGGGACCGTGATCGACGTCGGTGGCCGCGAGACGGTCAACCCAACGATAAGGCCGCTCCGTCGCTCGCGCCGGCGCTGGAGCCTCTGTCCTTTTCAACGCTCGAGCTGGCGCCAGAGCATCAATTCGCTGCTTGGCAAGCGCACATGGCGCCGCTTGTCGAGGCCAGGTTGCCGGACGACAAGTCGCTGAGCGAGGGCTTTCGCGCCGACCACACGGCTTGGAATCTCGGTGGCATACTGATTGTTCAACAGCGTGCGCCGGCTCACAGCTACATTCGGTCCCCCGCGAAGCTCCGATCGAGTTCCATCGATCACTGGTACATCGTCTTGCCACGCACTGGCCGCTCGTGGACGGAAGTCGACCGCCACGTCGTGGAAAACCAGCCGGGCAAATTGGAGATCAGATCGCTCGGCTACCCGTTTCGCGGGAGGGTAACTGACTCGGAAAGTCTCTGTCTCTACCTGCCGCGTGATTTGTTCTCTGATGCGGCCTCAACCCTCGACGCAAAGAACAATTCAATTCTGGCCGGCAACTTTGCCAACCTTATGATCGACTACCTCAGCAGCATCGAAGCAAGACTGCGCAGCCTCACGGCTGAAGATCTGCCTCGCATCGTACACGCAACGCGCAGCATGATCATTGCCTGTCTCGCGCATCCGGCGGAACATGCCGCGGCCGCTGACCAATTGGCGAGTGTCGCGCTGATGGAGCGAGCGCGTCGATACGTCCAAAACAATCTGGATGCGCCTCATCTGACGCCGGATTCAATGTGCCGCGCGCTCGGCGTGTCGCGCTCCCGCCTCTATCAATTGTTCGAACCGAGCGGTGGTGTCCTTCACTACATACAAAGTCGCCGACTTCTGGGAGCCCATGTCGCGCTTAGCGATCCAGCGGACAGCCGGCGGATTGTCGATATTGCTGAGGCGTTCGGGTTCAGTTCAGCGGCCAATTTCAGCCGGGCATTCAGCAAGGAATTCGGTTACAGCCCGCGCGAGGGCCGCACTACTGTGGTGTTGCCGCGCCTCTCCCACTCTGTTTCGCTTGCTGAACACGAGAAGGCTTCTTCCTTTGAAGGTTGGCTCAAAGCGCTTGGAAGCTGAGTACAGGGTCCGTGATGGCGAGAGGGGTGGGCTCAAAACAGGCTTCCCGGGGCGGGGAAGGTCACGCCGCCTGATCGACCAGACTATTTCGTGTCGCGTCCGCCGCGCCATCAATCATACAGCCAGTTCCCGACTGGTTAACCAACTGTGAATGTTCATCTTTAACACCGTCAATCACGGCGGAGCCTGCATCGCAACTGCGCCACACGCGGTACTTATTCAGACTGCGTGTTAAAAGTTTGCCAAGCTTGCCAGTTATGCTATTTCTGAACTGGGCAACGTGGATTCGCACCGCCTATGGAGGTGGCTCTTGCATCCAGAGGCATCAGACGTCGGCACGGAGCGTGAGGGGCCTTCCTCAAACGATGTTCTACGTCCAGGCGAAGTGCTTCTCGCTGACCTTTTGGCGAACACGACCGAACTCTTGTCGTTCTATGACCGCGACTTCTGCTTGACGCACTACGCAACTAAGTTCCGCGGTGCGTACGGAGGCGCGGTGGCGCCGGGTGCCGCCCTTTGGGAGATCTACCCGAGCTTCCTCGATGCGAGGTATCGCGACGAATTTCGTCGTGTGTTCCACGGCGGCTCACCGGCAAGCATCGATTTGCCGCCATCATCGGGCGAAGTGCAGCGGTCTGTTTTCGTTTTCGCCACTGCAAATGGTGTGGGGATCATCGAATCAAGGGAGCGCGATGGGCGCAGCGTAGCGGACGAGCAAGAACACGTAATTCTGCTCCATCAGGCCACGCACGACGTGCTGACCGGCCTGCAGAACCGGCGACGATTTGGCGAGCGGCTGCAGCAAGCACTGGCGCCCGTTGGCGCACTGAAGCCGAAAACCGCCCTGCTGCAGATCGACCTTGACGATTTCAAAGCGGTCAATGATACGCTCGGCCATGGAGCAGGTGATACGCTTCTTCAGCTCGCGGCGGGTCGTATCCGCGACGCGCTGCAGGACGGCGAATCCGCGTACAGGTATGCCGGCGATGAGTTCGCTGTCATCCAATTGGGAAAGGAGCAGCCGGCAGAAGCTGAGCGCCTCGCCGGATCGCTGGTCGACGCGTTCAAGCGTCCGTTCGTCATCAACGGAATTCCCGTCTTCGTCGGCTCGAGTGTCGGAATTGCTTTCGGGCCGGAACACGGGACCGATGGCGAGCAACTGATGAAAGCCGCTGACATTGCTCTTTACGCAGCCAAGACAGATGGACGCGGTTGCGCTCGAACATTCAACCGTTCGATGCTGCTCTTGCTCGAGCAGCGCGAGAATCTGAGGCGCAGCCTTCGAACAGCGTTGGGACGGGGCGAGCTCTACCTGGAATATCAGCCGCTCATTCGGCCTCCCTCGTCGGTGATCGGTTTCGAAGCGCTACTGCGGTGGCGGCATCCCGACATCGGAATCATTCCACCCAGCGTGTTCATACCTATCGCTGAGGCCGACGGTCTGATGGACGAGATTGGACGATGGGTGCTCGAGGAAGCCTGTCGCCAGGCCTTGACCTGGCCCTCCTCGCTGACAGTCGCGGTGAACCTGTCACCGGCGCAGTTCCTTGGCGGTTCGCTGACGGACACGGTCGCGCAGGTCATTGATGCCGTTGGAATTCGGGCCGAGCGACTTGAACTCGAAATAACCGAGACGGTTCTTCTCGAGAAGACGATCGACAATATCGACACATTAAATACCCTGAACGTCTTGGGCATACGCATATCGCTCGACGATTTTGGAACGTACTATTCGTCGTTGAGCTACCTAAAGAATTTTCCCTTCGACACATTGAAGATTGATCAGTACTTCATTGCGGACCTGGAGACCGATCTCAAAAGCCAAACGATCGTACGATCGATCATAAATCTTGCACACGGCCTGGGAATAAGTGTCACTGCCGAGGGAGTCGAGACGTCGGCACAGGCACGGTGGCTGATCAAGGAAAATTGCGATTGCCTGCAAGGTCATTTCCTGGGACGGCCGCTCGGAGCCGAGGCAACGAACGCTTTCATCAGGCGGTCCCCGCTGAGGGTGGTACGAGCGATGGAGGAATCAAATCGCGCGGTTTAACGCCTTGAAGCGTTTGTTAACGGTGAAATGGAGATTTGTAGAAGCAATCGAGGCAGATATCGCGCAATTCATCGAGGCGGTGCGAGAGTGGCTCGTCACGGGGGCGCGGTGGGATTTCGTCGCGGAGGCTATCACCGCGCGAAGGCTCAATACGGATGGAACAAGGGAGGATGCCGATGGGACCCGTTCATCACGAGTTGGCTGGCGAGCCGACTTTTGCGCCCATGATCCAGATCGACATGGAAATCAAAGCCTTCGTCTCCGCCTGGAGACACTGCGACTATGTCTCGACATACATGGCTCGGATGATCAGTCAAAACAGATCGGACTCGGTCCGGCATTCAAATCTCTTTTCCTCTGCGTTTAACGAATTGCTGGAAGTCGCGTTTCGTACCCGCCACACCGACGGCGAACTGGCATGCAGGGTGTCCCGCCATGGCGGAACGGACAGGATCGAGCTGACATTCCCCTGCGTGCCGGAGGAGCGCCAATTCTACGAAGAAGCCGCGTCGCAACTCGCAGGAACAGAGGCCAGGGAGCGATACGTCAATTCGGTTTCTGGGGATCTCGCGCCCAGCCGGGAGATCGTACTCCTGGAATTGGCAGTCGACTACAACGCGACATTCAGGGTCGAGGAAACCGACGGCGATGCGATCAGGCTCGTCGTCGATCTTCCGCTTGAGAGCCTGCCGCATTGAGCCCTTACGACCTTCTCCCACGCTTCAAGGCGCAATACGACGCCAACAACCAGGAGTTCTCCATAGCCGGGGTTGTTCGGCCTCAGGCAATCGATGAGCTTGGACCCAGCATCGCATTGCTTCGTGACGCGATCGGCCGCGTGCGGGGCGTTCTCTACGTCAATGTCAGACGCCTGACGCAGATGAACAACGCCGCATTTCACGCCTTTTCGAGGATCATTATCGACGCCTGTCGCGCTCGTCCCGATCTCAAATTTGTCGTCATCACTTCAAGCGTCGTCGGATGGACCTCGCGAAAATTCGGTCGCTTGAGCGCCATCGAACCGAACATCACGGTCCAGCAGTATGACAGCGAATTCTATCCGGGCCAGGGCTTCCTCGAGGCGGGCGGGTTCGTACCTATCCTGCGATCACAGACGAAAATGACCTGGCGCCACGAGCGAGCAATCTTGCCGCGACACGGCATGAGGCAGGGGATCGTCATGGCCGACATCTGTTGCGGGATCGGCGATTTCGCCGTGCTCGTGCAGAAGGAGTTTCAGCCATCGCGGATCGTCGCCCTCGACCATTCCACGTCGAGCCTGAACTATGCTCGCCAGGTGATGCAGGAGTTCGATATCCGGGGCATCGAATACACTTATGGCGATGCGTCGGAGATGCTGCTCGACGAAGCGCAGTTCGACCTTGTGACCTGCCGGCATTCCCTCCAGATCTTCAATCGGCCTGAACTCATCCTCAAGGAACTCTACCGCATATGCAAGCCGGGCGGGCGAGTCTACATCACCAACGAGAAGAATTCGCATTGCCTCGGCGAGCCCCGCTCCGAAAGCATTCGCTGGACCTACGCCGAGGTGGCGAAGCTGTTCGAGCATTTCGAGATGGACGTCGAGCTTGGGCCCAAGAGCCGGCGGTATCTGATGGAAGCCGGATTCGAAGACATACGTGTCGAGACCTTCATGGTGACTAACCTGGACGACGATCCGCAGGATTTCGCGGATGTCATTGCGGCTTGGGCGGATGTCTATGCGGGCGAGATGGCGACCAGACGCGGCGATGGACCGGAGTTCGTCGCACGGTTCCGGCAGGGCTTCCAGGACCACATTTTCGCTGCGCTCCACCCCAAGGGTTACGCGGGCTGGCCGATCTGGGTCGCATCGGGGCGACGCCCGCAATGAAAACCGACAATGAGTCTGCACCGCGCTTCGGCCTGCGCTCCTTTCGAGCGAAATTCGTATTGGTCGTTGGCGGCGCCGTACTGTTCGACCTTCTGCTGAGCGGTGGTCTGGCGCTTTGGAACGTTCAGAAGCTGTCGCGCGATGCCACTTCGGAAGTCGGTGAGGGCTTGACGACTGCAAACCAGGAATACATTCGTTCCTATGCCCAATCGACGGCGTTGAGCGTCGACTTGCTGCTCGACCGGGTTCATGGCGACGTCAAGGCATTGGCCGGCGTGATGCAGGCCCAGATCGACGATCCAAGCAGGCAGCAACAGGTAGGGGCGACGCTTTCGCATGCGGCGCCCGGCTCGGTGAAGGTCGTCTACGACACGCGGGGCGATTGGGCGCAGAATCTGCCGGGCGCGCCTTCGGTGGTAAGCGTTTGGGGCTACCTGCTGGGTGCCGACCACGCTCCGCTACCGGGCGTTCAGAAGGAAATCGAAGACAGCACCGTGATCGATCTCGTCGCGCCGTCTCTCATGGCCAGCGGGTCGTCCAAATTACAGATGTATTATATTGGCCCGAAAGAACGGCCGATCTTCAGGACTGTCCCGTATACGGACCAGGCACAGACCTTCGACAAGCTTTATCCGGGCCACAACAAGGCGGAGTTCTGGGAGTTCTTCTTTCCGGGTATCTATGGTTCATGGCAGCAATGGGCCGGGGACCCAGCCTCTCGTCCCGTCCCTGATGACATTACCCAGACGGCGCCTTACACCGATGCAATCACGGGAAAGCTGATCGTCAGCTTTTTCCACCCGCTGTGGACGCGCGATCGCACCGGCATCGCCGGTACGGCAGGCGCAGACATCACTCTCGACCAGCTCGCGGAAGTCGTCGAACGTGTGAAGATCGCTGAAACCGGGTTTGGCTTTCTCACGATGTCGACTGGTAACGTGGTCGCGATCAATCCGTCCGGCCAGGCGATCATCGGCCTGACCTCATCAAGTGATGCGGGCACGCAAGGCGTCACGGGCCTGGAGAGGTCCATGCGAGAAAGTGTGCAGCCGGCAATCGCATCGCTGCCTCTTGACCAGAACAACGATGGTGTCATTCAGCATATCATGCTCGACAGCAAGGGCGAGCGCGTACCCTACATCGTCGTGCTCAAGAGATTGAAGCCGACCAATCTGTGGAGTTCGGGACCGATCAAGTCCGAAACGATGTCGGTGGGGATCGTCGTTCCCGAACGGGAGATCTATGCCTCCCTGTTCGCCGCGCAGGAGAGTATTTCTCGCGCAACCAATCGTATCCTGCTCTATCAGATCGGTGCCATCATCGTTTCGCTTCTGATTGTTTTCGCGGCCGTGCTCGGGATTTCGAAGCGGATCACCGCAGGCCTCAGGGCGCTTGCCAGCGCCGCCCAACGGCTCCAGACCAAGGACTATTCAGTGCGTGTGAGTATTCCGACACGCGACGAGGTTGGAGCGGCAGGGATCGCCTTCAACCGGATGGCTGAGCAGATCAGCTTTCACACCGAAAACCTCGAGCAACTCGTAGACGAACGAACCAGGGAGCTCGGGGACGCCAATCAGCAGATTTCCGCACTCAACGAAAAGCTGCGGGACGAGAACGTCCGCCTGGGTGCCGAGCTGGCGGTTGCCAGGCAGATCCAGTTGATGGTCCTGCCCAAACCATTCGAGCTCGAAGCGATTCCGGGGCTGGAGATCGCAGCCTACATGCGGCCGGCCGACGAGGTCGGCGGTGACTACTACGACGTCCTGCAGAACGGGTCCCGGATCAAGATCGGTATCGGCGACGTGACCGGTCATGGTCTCGAGAGCGGCGTGCTGATGCTGATGGTTCAATCCGTTGCACGCGCGTTGCAGGAGACAAACGAGGCGGATCCGCACCAGTTTCTGAACCGGCTGAACAGAGCGATCTACAAGAACATCGAGCGGACGAACACCGGCAAGCATCTCTCGCTGGCCTTTCTTGACTTTGAGGATGAGCGCGTAACGCTATCGGGGCAGCATGAGGACGTTCTTGTCGTACGTGCAGACGGGGAAGTCGAACGCATCGATACGCTTGATCTGGGCATGCCGGTTGGTCTGGAGAATGACATCTCGAAGTTCATCGACACGCGTGACATCCTGTTCGGCAGTGGCGACGTGATCGTGCTGCACACCGACGGTGTGACCGAGGCGGAGGATCAGGACAAAAGGCTATTCGGTTTCGAGCGCCTCTGCCAGAGCGCAAAAAAACGTCAAGGCGGCAGCGCCGAGGAAATCAAGACCGGGATCATCGAGGATCTGATGGCACACATCGGAGTCCAGAAGATCCACGACGACATTACCCTCGTGATCATAAGGCACACATAGCAATGACAACGCTGTTCGGGACCCCTGACATTGCAATCGGGATGAAGGAGAGCGTCAGTCGCGTGCGGCTGTTCGACGGACCTCTCGACTTGAGTTGGCGTCATTGTGCCACGACCTCGGACTTCATCGCCGATCTTTTCGCGTTGCGCTTCCGATCGTCCCGCAATGACTACATCGAAGTGCGACACAGCATCGGATATCTCGTCAACGAGCTCATTGAGAATGCCATCAAGTTTCGCGCACCGGGTGAGATCGTGATCGAGGCGTCGATGGATTCGGAGTGCTTCAAGCTCAAGGTATCGAATGCCGTCGATGGTGAAACCGCGTCTGAGTTCCAAAATATCCTGGCGGACATCACGGTTGGCGACCCCGGAGACCTGCTGATACAGCGAATCGAAGCGAATGCCACGAACCCCGACGTGTCAGGCTCCGGACTCGGATTGCTGACGTTGATGAGCGACTATGGCGCACGGTTGGCCTGGATATTCAGCTCGGTCGAAGAAGGCGATCGGATTTACCTGGAGACATATGCCTCCATTCCGATCTCGCAAACGCACAACTAGAAGAAACGAAGCCAGGCCATGGAAATCAAGACCGACGACTACCGCGTGTGGAATGAAGGAAGCGAGATTTTCTTCGACGGCGCCATGCGGCTTGCCAGCTCCGAGGCCGGTGCGCCCATCACGGCTTTGGCGACCAGCGTTCTTGCCTCAAATCCCGCTTCCCTCACGCTCAACTTAAAGGATCTTCACTTTCTCAACTCTTCCGGCATCAATCTGCTGGCGAAATTTACCATCGAGGTGCGCAAGCATCCCGACGTTCGACTCGTCGTGCGTGGAACGCCCGACATACCTTGGCAATCGAAATCATTGCCGAATCTGAAGAAGCTGCATCCCGCTCTTGTGCTTCTGATGGACTGATCAGGTTGCTCAAAATTGGCCAAAGGGCTGCGTCGTGCAAGAGCGCCGCAACGAGCGAGATATGTACGCCGGGATAAGTATTCGGATGCGAAGCTAACGACAATCCGGCTAGGTGCGCAGATGGTCGCTATGCCCGGCGGGGGCTCGGCACAGGCGGCGGACGTCCAAGTTGGGGGGATGTCGGGCTGCCTGTGCCGATCAGCCGCCGTTGCGGGATCAAAGGTAGCGTCATTGCGTAAGCGAGCCAAACTGAATCGCGGCCGGCTGGAGTTCATTCCGCCGCAGATCCCGACGCGGGTCAAGGAGCCGCCCGACGATGAGGGGTGGGTTCACGAGGTCAATCTTGACGGCTACCGAACGCAGATCGTCATCGATAAGGGTGGCGTGCGCCTTTACAGCAAGAACGGCCGTGACTGGACCGCGAAATACTGGCCCATCGCGTTGGCTGTCGAGCTGCCATGCCGGGCTGCCATTATCGACGGCGAGGTCATTGTGCCAGGCGAGCAGGGCCCGCCCGATTGCCCTGCGCTGGAAGCCGCGATCTGGCACGAACCGGACCGGCTGGTGTTCGTCGCGTTCGACATCCTCCATCTCGACGGTCGCAATCTGGCTTCCTTGCCCCTGCTACAGCGCAAGCAGGCGCTGTGGCAACTGATTGCGCACGGCCTGGGCAAGATCCAGTACAGCGAGCATTTTGAGGGCAGTGCGCTAGCGATGTTTCGCGTCATCTCGAAGGCGGGGCTTGAGAGCATCATCTCGAAGCGAGCTGACAGCCGCTACAGGAGTGGACCGTCCACCACATGGCTGAAGACCAGATATTTGGATAAAGCCGACTTCTGACCATCGACGACGGCTTCTGGCGCAACCGCGACGAATGTCCGGTTTTGGCAGGCGGTCACGTTGGCCCGGGAGCAATCAATGGCTGCGACCGCATTGTGTCGACGGAGCAGGTAACCAGCGGACTGACCGGCAACGCGCGCCCAGCGTTTCAGAGCCGGTTAGTTGGCGCCAATGCATATGGGAACATTCGTTCGCGATCACTGTTTTCTCTTAGGAGGTACGATCGATGACCGACAACAAGAGCAAGCGCGCTTTCCGCGACCGGGACCGCGTCTCAGCCGAGGAGGAATACGAGGTCAAATACTTCGCCAAGCAGAACCGCATCTCGCCCGACGAGGTCCGCGAGCTAATACGCGAGCACGGCGATGGTCGGGCGAAGCTGGTGCGGGAAGCCAGGAAGCTGCACGGATGATGGACCTTCGCGACTCGAGCCCCTGCTCATCATCGGCCGGTGATCGCGGACTTGTCGTTGGACGCCGCGATTAACGAATCGTTGACCGCGCTGTCCTATTCTGAGACAGCGCGGCCAACCCGCCCTTGACTGCGCAGGCGGCTCCGGCACCCCACCCCGCCTCACTGTCGGAGCCGCCACCCACACTCCTTGCTAATATGCAAGCAATGGTTGAATTAACCGTTACCGAACGTGCTTTCCAATGCACTTTCCCGATGATTAGATTTTGATGGATTGGGATCAGCTCCAGCCCGTCCGCAAGACGTTGCAGGGAACCCGCGCTCGCCATAGCGCGTTGCACGGCCATCGCTCTTACAGAGGATCCGGCAGTGTCAGAACACCTGTCTCGCAAGCAAGAACGACGCGGCACCAGAAGGGCTCTCATGTGGGGCATCGCGATTGTCGCCGCCCTTTTTGTGGTGCTGCTGGCCATATTTCTTCTCGGGCCGTTTATATAGGACGTTGGAAACGCGAATCCGTCCAGAGCTCTCCATCTCGTTATCGCTGGAAACTGTGCCGACCATCCAACGCTGTTTGCGTAGTCACCCAGCGCAAGAGCTGCCGGCGCCACGCATCGCGATTAACGGCGCATCTTTGCGGGACCGCGCCAATACGGGCTTTGCCGCGTCGGACTAATCAACAAAGTAGGCAAGCCCTGGCTTGACGCCAACGCGGTCTATATGAAAGCGCGATCGCAGGCGTTAACCGGCTGCGCTGGAGTGACATCAGTCGGCATATGAGAAACATTGCACCAGCAATGCCCTCCTGAGCAGGTTGATGGACCGACGCCCTGTTACGCATCCCAACATGATTGCGGGCTAAAGTCGGGGCGGATCTCGGTTCGTCCTTGCGGCGGGGGCAACGAAACTTCTTTCTCGCAGCTAAGATGCTTTGCTCGGCCGATCACCCGTTCAGCCGCCGCGACGACAGCTTCTTGGCATGCGGGAACACTCTGCTGAAGCCGAAGCGTTTGGAGAGGCAGCACCTCCGCCCACAGAATTCATCCCGCTTTGTGCCCTGACGCTCACCAGCGCTGTCTGGCTATATACGCATCACAACATCGTAGGTGTGTGCGCTCGCATCCGGTAGGTCCAGCGGTCGTGGCGCCATTGCTGCCAGTAGACCCACCATCTTCCGCGATCACGCCATAGGCGTCAACAGCGTGCCTGTTACCATCCGAGCGGCGGGCCCGAATTCCGCCTGGCCGGCGCCTTCCCAAAGCGCACCCCATCGCGCGGCGCCGACCCTCCTCATCCCGCAGCCGGGCCCTTGCCGAAAAGGTGTGCAATACAATGTTAGGTCGCCTGACGCAGGTTCCCCCCGGCACCGTAGGTGGTCTAAGGCTAGGTCTGAAACTTTCAGGCCGTCGGGGTGCCGTTGTGAATCCCAGCATGCACGTAGGCTACGCGGCGTCGGCAGCCGCGCTGCTCTCTGTTATGGCAAATGATAAGCGGCTGTTGGCCCTGGACCTTCTCACCCGGAGTGAAATGTCGGTCGGTGAGTTGGCAAAGCTGGTCGGGTTGAGCGCTTCCGCGCTTTCCCAACATCTGAGGAAGCTTCGGCAGCTCGGATTGGTTACGACAAGGCGCCACCAACAGACCATCTACTATTCGTGCGCGTCTGAGCCTGTTCAAGCAATCATTAGTCTGCTGCTGCGAGAGTTCGGAAAATCCAGACGCTTATGACGCGGCTCGTCTGCCGAAGGACCAAATTTGACGATCGGGAGCGCAGCCCCACAACCTTGCAATCTCCCGCGGAATAAAATCGGCGACGAAGTGGCGATCATGGCAACGGTTCTGCATCGCGTGAATGACGACCACGTCTGGCCTCCCGACCGACCCGGCATTGGCATCGAGAGCGTCGCGCATGCCGGTCATCTTGCAATGCCGACCTCGTCCGCAGCCGGAGAGCGAGCCTCGCATCTCAGGTATGCTCCATTTTAAATTCGCTCTGACCATTGGACTGACTTTGCTCCGTCGCGGACCGACGTGGCCTGTTCGCAGATCCTTTGCAGTGCGACATCCGGGAGCCGCGACTCCGTTTCCGGATAAGATCCACTGACATCGGAGTGTGTCGGCGAACGAAGCTGAAGAGCGCCGAATTGGTCCATTTCTTTACAAGCGACTAGCGAGAAGGTTCGCCCCACCCTGGGATCGGGGGTGAAACCTCATCCACGCACGAAGGGCTTGGCTGCACAAATACATCTGAGCAGGCCCGGTTCGGGGCCATTGCACGCAAACGCAGTTCGATGCGGCTAAGGTCTAGCCGCGGAACGTTGAAAGGGTTTTCACGTTCATTGTCCGAGGGGTTCTTCTAAGCTGAAAGGAGAACGTCATGGATGACCGCCCAACTGTCGTTAAAACAGGCGGAGGTGGCAATGTAGTCCTCGCCATCGTTCTGGCTGTTGTCGTCATTTTTATTCTGCTGTTGGTTACAGGTGTCATCGACGTCCGTGGCGGGGGCGGCAAGGATGTCAATGTGAAGGTTGACGCGCCTGCCGTCGAAACACCTGCCACGCCGGCCCCGGCTGCAAAAGCCCCGGCGCCTGCGGAACCTGCTCCAGCGACGTCTGCTCCAGCGCCTGCACCGGCTCCTGCGGCACCGGCTCCCGCTGCGCCGGCCCCGACCAACGGTGGTTAGTTCAACTCACCGTTCTCGGTGGCGGCAAGAAACAACGGCCCATCGGCATCACAGCAGATGGGTCCGCGTTGCGCCTTCCCCGTGGTGGATCACTCGCGGTTTCTTCTCCTGATCATCGCTGACCATCAATGAGCGGCTTCCTAAGCGGGAGGTGAGCACACCCGACAAAAGGTTCCAGCTTTGAAGTGGTCGGGCCTAGTGAGGACCCGATCATCGCCAGAATGGCTTTGCAAGTTCAGACTCGACTCTGCGTCAAGCCAATATCGTCGATCATCTGCGGCGCTTCTTTGGAGAGTCGCGCGAGATCACAGCGATAGAAATGCCGTTCCCGCCATCTTGATACATAGGAGTTATTCTGATTGCGCGCACCGTCTGAAGCAAGTGACGTAACGTCGATGCTAGGAGATGGTTGCTCAACCCTCAGGCCTCCGTGCCAATCTCGCTTACAGAGGGCAGCGTAGGCAGACAGCTTAACGGCCACAAACCAGTCTTTCTCTGGCGAAGGCTCAGAATTCCTGAGGTAGTGACAATCCTGCGTCTCCCTTCACTCAACGCGCTTCGGGCTTTTGAAGCGGCCGCGCGTCACGAAAGCTTTGCGCGCGCAGCTGAGGAACTATGCGTGACCGAAGGAGCGATCAGCAGGCACGTCAAGCTCTTGGATGCAGCATTGCAAGTGGAATTGTTTCGACGATTGCCGCGCCGGTTGGTCTTGACCGAGGCGGGCCGCAATTTCCAACCTATTCTGGCGGCCGCGTTCGAGAGCATTGCCGCGGGAGCTCAAGACCTTCAACGCAAGCCTCGGCATCTGAAGGTCATCTGCCCGCCCACCTTCTCCATTCGGTGGCTGCTACCGCGACTTGACCGTTTCAAGCAGCAATGGCCTGCAATCGGTGTACGGGTAACGACTGCGTCATTTGACTGGGAAATTTTCTTCGGAGGTGAGTTCGACCTCGCCTTTGACTGCGGTTATCCAAATCGGCCGAAAGACATCGACGCAGTGCTTGTGTTGCAATCGTTCGGCACCCCCGTTTGCTCTCCAAAGCTACTGGAGAGAGGCGTGCCACCAATTTCTCCCGCCGACTTGGTTCACCATAACCTGCTGCATGAAACGCCTGATCGGCACGATTGGAAAGTTTGGGCTGGGCGATTTGCGTCGAACCTTCTTGACTTGAACTCGGGTGAGGTCTTTCCGAGTGCCGATATCCTATCGTGCTGCGGCCATGGGCCAGGGTGTCGCGATCGGAGATCTCTCTGTGCTCCACGAAGAGATCAGCAAGGGAGAACTGGTCCTGCCGTTCAAGGATATGCAGATCTCTGACGACACGGAGGCATATTACTTGTGTTGCACAAGAGATTGCTGGACCGACCCTCGTATCGCCGCGTTCCATAAGTGGGTTTCGGCCGAGGCGACGTGGTCCTGAAGGTCGCACCGCCGACTCAGATTGCCCTGAGAAGGCCCGCGGAGCCCAGATGAATGGAGCAACATCTGGAAGTAGTAGCTCCCTTTTTAAAGAACAGCAATGAAAGCCGCGGAGGCAATCTACTTGGTTCCAGCACCTGAGTTCGATCTGTAGCGGTGCCCATCAAGCTGTCTTCATAGCGGGTCCAAACATCATGACCTCGTCACGCGCTACCGTCGTCAGACCATCTCACCACCAAGTCAGCGGTTGGCCGTGATTGGAGATATCGAACCGTCAATTCGGCGTCATCGGGGAGATCGGCGATTGCGTTTCTTGCGTCTTCCACGGTCGGCAGCCTGCCGCTGCCAGACCTCATGTCACCTATGGCGCGTGTTCTCGATGTAGTTCCCGCTCTCGACCATCGTATGTTCGTGTGAAACGGTGATCTGCGCAAGGCATCCGCCGCAAAGAGTTCTCCGCAGTTTGCCCGCTGCGAGCCTTACCGCCCCATCGAAATTGCAACGCAAACAGGTTTGGCGCAAAGCCCGTCATTTCTGGCGGAAGGCGGAGTGGAATGAGACAATCAGCGGGCCCAAAATGTAGTCGAGCGCGGTGCGTTCCTCGGTAACGATGATGACCGATGCCGGCATTCCCGGATAGAGCGCAATTTGTGGGGCCGCAGCCAATTCCGCCGGATCGACCGCGACATCGGCGAGATAGTAGGGAAATCCGGTTTTGCTGTCGGTGATGCGATCCGCCGAAATGCGGCTGACGCGTCCATGAATTATGGGGATCGAGCGCTGCTTGTATGATGTGAAACGAACTTCGGCTGCCATGTCTGGTCGCAGGTTCGATATGTCCTCGACGCGAACCTGCGCCTGGACGATCAGCGAATTCTCGGTCGGTACGATGTCGAGGATCGTTTGGCCCGGCGCGACGATCGCGCCGATCGAGAAGACGCTCAGACCCATCACCTTGCCGCCATAAGGCGCCCGGACTTCGGCCCGGTCCATCGCGGCCTGGGCGGCAAACATTTTGGGCACAAGGTCTGCAAGGTTCGATTGCGTATCGATCAGCATGGCCGACAGTTTGGCCCGGCGCTCATTGGTCAATTGCGCGATCTGGCTGTTGAGCTCGGCTTTGCTCTGCTGGATGCCGGCGATTGCGCCGAGGTTCTCGTCGATCAGGCCCTGCAGATCCGAGGCGGATCTTTCCAGTTCCAGAATGCGCGGCCGGGTCGTCAACCCGGCCTTGAGCAGCTTTGACAGGCTGGCCTTCTCGTCGATCGTCGATTGCATCTGGGCTTGGTAAGATTCGACACGGGCTCGCTTGCCCTGGATCTGCTCCTCGAGCTCGGCAATCCGCCGTTCGAGAATCTGTCTCGCGCCAGCCATCGAAGCACGCTGGCTTCCCAGGTCGGCGACCTGGTTTGCCATCGCGTCCTTGAGGTAGGCCTCGTGCTCCTTGAGGATGTCCTCCGGGAAGGCAACAGCCTCGCTGCCGTCCAGTTCGGCCCGAATCCTGGCATCGGTTGCGCGCAACAGCGCATATTGCTGGGCATAGAGATTGAACTCGGACCGAATTCTGGTGTCGTCCAGCGCCAGCATCATGTCGCCCTTCCTGACGATGTCGCCGTCCTTGACGTGGATCTCCTTCACCGTCCCGCCGTCGAAGTGCTGTACGCTCTTGCGATTGCCTTCCACCTTGACGACGGCGTCGGCGAGCACGGCGCCGTTCAGCGGGGCAAATGCCGCCCAGCCGCCGAACACGCCAAAGAAGGCGGCGATGATCAGCAGCCCGATGTAGGCCGGTACCCGGATCGAATCCAGGGCCAGGCTGCCGGTCTCGTCGGGCAGGCTGCGGTACGTGAGGGCGCTGTCGCTCATCGATCTCTCCGAACACAGCTCATTGGGCTGCCACCGTCATTGGCGCCGCGCGCTGGTTGAGTAGCGCAACGATCTCGTTTCTCATGCCGAAGGCCTCGACGGCGCCGTCACGCAACAGAAGGATCTTGTCGACATTGGCCAGGGTCGAGGGCCGGTGCGAGACGATGATCACCGTGCTGCCACGGCGCTTAAGCTCGATCGCGCACTCGCTCAGCGCGCGGTCGCCATCCGCGTCGAGATTGGAACTCGGCTCGTCGAGAATGATCAGGTTCGGCGTGCCGAACACCGCACGGGCAAGAGCAATCCGCTGCCGATATCCTCCAGACAGCACTGCACCGCCTTCGCCGATCTGGGTCTCATAACCCTGGGGCAGGCGAATGATCATCTCATGCACTCCGGCGAGCCGCGCGGCCTCGATCACCTCTTGGTCGACATTCGTCTTGAAGCGGCCGATGTTGGCGGCGACCGTATCGGAGAAGAGCTCGATATCCTGCGGCAGGTAGCCGATGTGGTCGCCAAGCGCGTCGTGCCCCCATTGCGACAGGTCGGCGCCGTCCAGCCTGACGGTGCCGCGGCTGGGTTGCATGACGCCCGCGAGATGACGCGCCAGCGTCGACTTGCCGGCGCCGGAAGGGCCGACGATTCCCAGCGCCTCGCCTGCGTCCAGCCGGAATGATACATCTCGGAGAAGCACTTTCTGCTGGCTGGCAATTGCAAAGCTGACCTGCTCGACGGAGATCTTGCCGCTGGGCTTGGGCAGGTTGAACGATCTCTCGTTCCGCGCGCCCCCGTCGACCAGCTTCTCGACCCTTGCCAACGCGGCCCGCGCCAGGATCAGGCTGCGCCAAAGGCCGACGATCTGCTCGACCGGCTGTAGCCCCCGGCCCAGCAAGAGGCTCGCGGCAAACATGGTGCCGCCGGTGATCTGCCGTTCGATGACCAAATAGGCGCCGAGGCCGAGGATCAGCGACTGCATGGTGAGCCGCAGGAACCGGATCAGGCCCGACATCAGGGCGGCACGGTCGCTCGCCTCCGCCTGACGCCGCAGCGCCAAATTGCGGTCGCGCCCCCAGCGGCGGATGAGCCCGTCGATCATGCCCATGGCGCGAACGACTTCTGCGTTTCGGAGGCTCATCTCGGTAAAATTATAGTTGGTGGTCGCCAGGTCGTTGGCCTGCTTCAGCGGCGAACGTACGAAATACTCGTTGAGTACGGCCATGGCTATCAAAAGCAGCGAGCAACCCAGTGCGAATAAGCCGAGCCATGGATGCAGCAGGAAGATGACGCCGATGTAGATTGGCGACCATGGCAGGTCGAACAGGGCATGGACGCCGCTGCCGGTGATCACCTGCCTGAACGTGTCGAAATCGCGGATCGGCTGGCTTTGCGAGGAACCGGGCGATGGGGTTTCGACCGACGCGGCGAGGATCTTTGCCGACAGCAGCCGGTCGAGCCGCGCGCTGGCACGCGTCAGGATGGCGGCGCGCACCAGATCGAGGCCGGCCAATGAAAGGAAGGCGGCCAGCAGCACCAAGGTCAGCATCACCAACGTGGTTTCGCTGCCGCTGGTGACAACCCGGTCGTAGATCTGCAGCATGTAGAGTGGCGAGGCGAGGTAGAGCAGATTGATGGCCAGGCTGAACGCCGCCGCGACCAGGAAATAGCGGCGGCATGCCCGAAGCGCATCCTTCACGATCTTGGATTTGTTGTTGAGACTCAAATTCCCAGCGGAAAACCGCCCCCCTATCCGACTATGCGCCCGGGACCGATACTACTCCTGGTCATGCAGACGTCCATCTGGTCCCGTCCTATTCCTGCCGTAACCTTAATTCGTAAGCTGAATCCGGACCCCCGGCAGCGTGAGCCGTGCACGTATACGCGGCTCAACTTTTGGTTCAGAGCACAAAATCGCTCGCCGTCACCACCGTCCTGCCTTGGCCATCGTCGGCAAGCTTGAAGCCGTTCACATCATAGGAGCCGACCAGATGCAGCGCGGTATCGTGGGTACCATCCGAAACGGTCAGCATTCCGCCGCTGCCATCCTGGTTTGCCTGATAGACGGCCGTTGTTCCCGCACCGAACAGGATATCCTCGAGCTCCAGCCTGTCGTCATTGGTGATACCGGCGATCCGACCGCTGAAATCGAAGGAATCGTCGAGTTGCAGTGTGCCGGCCGCGTCGTGCGCGAAGGTGACGTCCGTCGACGAGGCGCCGCCGAATTCGAGCTTCGACAGATTGCCGATCGTGGCATCACCGCCGCCGGTAACCTGGCCATGGATGACGATGTCGCCGCCATTGGCCCACAGCAGGCCGGAATTCGCCAGCCCGCCGGTGACCGTCAAGCCACCTGAACCGGTCGCCTCCAATGTTCCGGAGTTGTTGACGACGCTGCCCCCTGTATCGATGACGAGCGCATTCGCGCCGGAGGCGATGATGGTGCCGTGGTTGTCGAGGCTCAGCATCCCGCCGCCCAACTGGCCGGCGCCCGATATCGTGTTGTCGACATTGACCAGAGTGACGTCCGGCCCCGTGCCGGAGATCACGTTAGAGGGGCTGTCGGACAGCAGGATCTGCCCGCCGCCCTGCAGCGTCACGCCATGCTGGATGATTTGCAGCAACGTATCGCCGCCGATCGAGTCCAGCGAGATGAGGCCGCTATTGTTGATCGTGCCGCTCAGCGGCAGCAAGGCGCCGTCGCCGATCGTCATGGTCCCGGCATTGTTGACCACCGGCGTCTGGTCGAAGACGAAATTGCTTGCCGTCAGGGCGCCCGAGTGGACGCCGTCCAGCGTGATCGACTGCCCATCGCCGAGCGTGATCACCGCGTTGCCGTGGGCATCGTCGGCGATACGCGCCTGGAGATCGGCAAAATCTGCCAATCCGTTGTAGCCGACAAGGTCGATCTGGTCGGCCGTGGCGTCGAAATTGTGCACCGTGTCGAAGCCGATCGGCTGCGAGAAGACAAAGAGATCGTTCCCGCTGGACCCGGTCAGCACGTCGTCGCCGGACCAGGCGAAGATCGGTGAACCCGGAGCGTAGGCCTCGACATTGTCGGCGATCGACGCGCTGCCCACGGTGCCGTCGGCGTTGATCCAGGTCAGCTGCACGTCGAGCACGGCTGCCCCGGTGAATTCGACTGGTGTGGTCACGGTCAGATCGTGGACGGCATTGGTCTGCACCGTCCAGGAGCCGTCGGCGTTGTGCGTCGCACCGTCGATGGTCCAGCCCGCAGGAACGTCCTTGGCCGTGACAGTGACAAGCGCGCCCTCATGCGATGGATCGCTCAGAGCGAGGTTGATGGGTTCGCCGGCGGTGCCGGCGGGCTTGAGGCCTATTTGAGACCCAGCGGTGCTTGGATTGCCGGCGCCGTCCTTGAAAGCTCCCGCAGCAAAAGTTGCCGTGTATGTCGTGCCGTTGTTGGGCTTGCTCACCAGGAGAGTGTACGTATCCACCGTGTTGCCGCCACCGTCGGTTGCCGTGCCCCACGTGCCTGTGGTCGACACGAGGGTCACACTGTTCGATAAGGCTAGTTTCGTTGAATCGAAGAACGTGTGGTTCATTCCGGTTTCGCTGAACTGGATGACGAGCGTGCTCGGTGCCCCGGCATTTCCCTGAATGCCCGTGATTAGTGAGATGTTGGGGGCCGTTGTATCGCCGCCCGTCACATTGATCGTCGCCGTGGCTGTGCCTGTGTCGGTACCGCCGTCCCCATCCACCAACGTATAGGTCACCGTCTTTGTCGTGGTAGCACTGGTCGCATTCGAGTAGCGAATGTGATCCTCAAGCGCTTGCGTCGCGGCTTGCGTGGCATTGGCGTTGAGAGTGACGACCAGGTTCGTCCCGTTCGTTCCGCCGGTGAACGTTCCAATGGTCGTCCCACCATAAGTGACGTTGCTGCCGCTGGTGCCGATCTGGCCGGGGCCTGTGCCTTGGTTCTGAATCGTCAACTGGTCGGCTGAGGTGCCGTTTACCGTGAACGCGACGGTCAGCGAGCCTCCGTTGAAATCGACGGAGTCAACATCCGCCACAGTTCCGGACGGAGCGATCGCGGTCGCGGCGGATCCGGTGGTATAGCTGAGGCTTGTGGAGGTGCCGGCCAGTGCGCCATTGAGATCTACTACCGGCGCATCGTTTGCACCATTGATCGTGACGGTGAGTACTGCCGTGTCGGTCAGGCTTCCGTCGCTAACCGTGTAGTTGAACGTGTCGGTGGTGGAGCCGCCGCTGCTTAGCGCCTGCACCGTCAAGTCGTTCTCGTTGACCACGTAGCTGTAGCTGCCGTTGGCGGCAAGCGTGAGGGTGCCGTGTGCGCCGACCAGGCCGACAGCTAGGGAACCGGCCGTGCCAGCGCCTTCGGTGCCGCCGGTGCGGATCGAACTGACCGCCAGGCCGGCGCTGTCAACATCGCTGTCGTTAGTCAGCACGTTGCCGGAGCCATCGTTGCCGCCGGATCCGTTTAGCGTGCCGCTCTTCTCGGTTGCGGCAATCGCACCCGCGCTGGCGCTGCTGTCATTTCCACCGACAGGCGCATCATTTGCACCGTTGATGGTGACGGTGAGTACTGCCGTGTCGGTCAGGCTGCCGTCGCTGACCGTGTAGTTGAACGTGTCGGTGGTCGAGCCGCCGGTGTTGAGCGCCTGCACCGTCAAGTCGTTCTCGTTGACCACGTAGCTGTAGCTGCCGTTGCCGGCGATTGTGAGGGTGCCGTGCGCGCCGACCAGGCCGACACCCAGCAAACCGGCCGTGCCAGCACCTTCGGTGCCGCCAGTGCGGATCGAGCTGACCGTAAGGCCGCCGCTGTCGACATCGCTGTCGTTGGTCAGCACGTTGCCGGAGCCATTGTTGCCGCCGGATCCGTTTAGCGTGCCGCTCTTCTCGGTTGCGGCCACAGCGCCTGGGCTGGTGCTGGTGTCGTTGGTACCCACCGGGGTGTCGTTGGTGCCGGTCAGCGTGATGGTCAGCGTCGAGCTTGCGGAGGCGCCATGCTGGTCGGTGACGGTGTAGTTGGCGACCACGGGCAGCGTGGCGCCCTGGGCCAGGTGCTGGTAGGCGGCATTGGCGGCGTCGAAGCTGTAGCTGCCGTCGGCGTTGATGATCAGCCCGGCGACCGAGCCGACCTGCGCATAGGTGAGCACCGCGCCGTCATCGACATCGCCGTCATTGGTGGCGACCGTGCCGTTGATGGTGCTGTCCTCGAGGCCG
>NZ_JAMYQP010000036.1:0-74387 GCF_040320945.1 Mesorhizobium sp. M0587 | reverse complement strand
ACCCCGCCTCACGACGACGCCCTTGCGCTTCGCTAACCCTTCGCCGCCATCAGGCTGGGTAGAGGACTTACACCTCCGAGCTGTCGATCATGCTCGGCACACACGAAAAAGGCCGGGCAATGCCGGCCTTTTATCCAGAGGCTTCAACGGTTTAGAACTTGACTTTGAAACCACCTGTAAGCGCGGCCACCAAGTCGTTGCCGAAGTCATAGTGCACATCTGTGCCGGCAACGTAGCCAATATCGTCGGAGACTTCTCCGGAGTGACCGCTGGTCAGCACACCGAGAGCCCCGCCGAGGCGGAATTCAATGTTCGGCTTCGGCGTGTAGGCGACGCCGCCGCCGAACGTCCAGGTGTCCGTCTGGTCACCATATCCACGCGAGGTGCCACGATCCCATGCGATCTGAACCGCGCCGCTCCATTGCTCGTTGAACTGGTGGCCGATACCGCCGCTAACCGTCCAGCCGTCGCGATACATCAGATCGAGTGAGGTTAGCCTGACAGGACTGGGGGAAATCGACGTGCAGGGTGCGAGACCCTTGCTTGCCGCCGAGCAAATCGGAACACTTTGCAGCACGCTCCAATTGACCCACTTGATCGAACCGAAAGCAAGCCAACCAGGGGCGATGCCGGATTGAACTTTCAATTCCAGCGAGTCTGGCATCTTCGCCGACCCGTAAATGTCGGTTAGAGCAGAAGAACCGGGAGGCAGGAAAGCTGCAATCGGAGCCAGGGATGTCGTATCGAGTGTGCCCGAAATATTGTCGAGCTTGACCTGGGAATTGTAGACCAGGCTGGCGCGCAAAGCGATCTCGGGAATTTCGTAGGCGACACCGGCTCTCCAGCCCCAGCCGTCGGCCTTCAAATCGACACGACCGACGAAATTGGCGGGAACGGGAAAGACGCCTGAAAGGTCTGGAACGCCGCCGATAAAGCTCGTCTTATAGCCGTAAACTTCTTGATAAAAGGCGCCGCCGATGAAGCGAAGCTGGCCCTTGCCGACATCCATTTTGTAGGAGCAGGTGCCGGAGTAATTGTTGCTCTTGATATTGGTTTCGATGTTGGAATATGAGCCGTTCCAGATACCCGGGCTCGAACTCGCCCCCCACGGCTGCGAGTAATCAACCAAGCAGTCCACGCCATAGCCGAGCGAGGCTTTGACGCCAAAGTAAGGCACCCAATAGTCCTCAGTATTGCGCACCGTGCTCTTGCCGCTCAACGGTGCCGGGTTTCCAGACGTGTCCACCGCGTTCTTCAGTTTGCGCTGTGGCGACACATAGGTCGCGTCAGTGTTCACCGCGAAAGGAGCCGGATCAAACAGAAGATCGATGTCATAGCCGCCGCGCTCGATGCCGCCGGCGTGCGCCGAACTCATCGCCGTGCCGATCAAAGCCAGCGAAAAGCACCCTGCCCCCAGCAGTGCTTTCAGACGCAGATTGTTCATGAATGTCCTCCCCGAATAACTAGTGCATCAAGCTAGAACCAATTCGGGTTAACGGCGCAACAATGAATTCTTGGGCGTACATGTACATATTCGCCAAACGCATTTTCGACAAAATGCGGGGGAGCGTCGGAACGCCGAAAACCGGCTTCCGAAGCTTCGGTCGGCTCTAAAAATGGAGAAAAGACAGTCAAAAAGGCCCAAAAACGCCCGGTTTTAAGAGGCTAGGGCCCCATTGTTACATTATGGCAACAATGGGGCTAAAACTTCCGTTTACGTCAACATTAACGCTGCGGAATGCCTGCTTTCGGGGCAAAAAGCTCATCATTTTAGAGAGGGCTAAAGCCTCGCGAATCCATCCCTCAGCCGGCGTCGCGAACCCTGGTCAACGCGACTGAAAGCTTGTCCTGCGCATCGCGGTATTCGGCGAGCTTTTCACGCTCTGCGTCGACGATCTCGGCCGGCGCACTGGCTACAAACCGTTCGTTGGACAGCTTCTTGTGCAGGCGCGCGATTTCCTCGGTCACCTTGGCCAATTCCTTCTGCAACCGCACTGCCTCGGCGCCGAGATCGATCAGGCTGCCAAGCGGCAGGCATATCGTCGCCTCGTTGAGCACGATCTGCGCCGAACCCTTGGGTGCCGTGTCGGCCAGCGAGACGTCGCCGACGCGCGCCAGCCGCTTGATCGCCGGGTCCTGACGTGCCAGCCGTTCACGCGTCACATCATTGGCGCCGACCACGACCAGCGGAGCGATCGCCGCCGGCGGCACGTTCATCTCCGAACGCACCGAGCGGATGCCGGAGACGAGGTCGACCAGCCAGTTGATGTCGGCAGCCGCTTCCGTGTCCTCGAAGTCCGGCGACGGCCATGTGGCATGGCAAAGCAGCGACGGCCTCTCCTTGCCTTCCCCGGCGGTCTGCGCCCACAATTCCTCGGTCATGAACGGCATCATCGGATGCAGGAGCTTGTAGATCTCGTCGAGCACGAAGGCGACGCAGGCGCGGCTCTCGGCCTTGGCAGCCTCGTCGGTGCCCATGAACACCGGCTTGAGCAGCTCCAGATACCAGTCGCAGAACAGGTTCCAGACGAAGCGGTAGGCCGCCCCAGCCGCCTCGTTGAAGCGGTACGAGGTGATGCCGTCGGTGATCTCGCGCGCCGCGCGCGTCAGTTCCGTAAGGATCCAGCGATTGACGGCCAGCTTGGCATCGTTCAGCCAGAAATCGTCGTTGCGCGCGACTTCGTTCATCTCGGCGAAGCGCGTCGCGTTCCACAGCTTGGTGCCGAAATTGCGGTAGCCGGCAATGCGGGCGGGATCGAGCTTCACGTCGCGCCCTTGCGCCGCCATCACCGTCAGCGTGAAACGCAGCGCATCGGCGCCATATTCGTCGATGAGGTCGAGCGGGTCGATGACGTTGCCTTTCGACTTCGACATCTTGGCGCCGTTCTTGTCGCGCACCAGCGCGTGGACATAGACCGTGTGGAACGGCTCCTCGTCCATGAAATGCAGGCCCATCATCATCATGCGGGCGACCCAGAAGAAGATGATGTCGAAGCCGGTCACCAGCACGTCGGTCTGGTAGTAGGTCTTCAACTCCGGCGTCTGGTCCGGCCAGCCGAGTGTCGAGAACGGCCACAGCGCCGACGAGAACCAGGTGTCGAGCACGTCCTCGTCGCGGGTCAGGATCTCGCCAGGCTTGAAATTCTCGAGCTTGTCCTCGACCCAGGCCTTCCACGGCCCTTCCAGCGCCAGGTAATATTCGATCGCCGCGGCAAGCGCCTCTTCCTCGGACTTCTCGACAAAGACACGTCCGTCCGGCCCGTACCAGGCCGGGATCTGGTGCCCCCACCACAGCTGGCGCGAAATGCACCAGGGCTGGATGTTCTCCATCCAGTCGAAATAGGTCTTTTCCCAGTTCTTCGGCACGAAATTCGTGCGGCCCTCGCGCACCGAGGCGATCGCCGGCTTGGCGAGCTCGGCGGCATTGGCATACCACTGCTCGGTCAGGAACGGCTCGATCGGCACGCCGCCACGGTCGCCATGCGGCACGGCATGGCGATGCGGCTCGACCTTGTCGAGGAAACCGCCTTCTTCCATCAGCTCGACGATCTTCTTGCGCGCGGCGAAGCGGTCGAGGCCGTTGAGTTCGTCCCAGACAGCCCGGCGCTCAGGTGTCACGTCGAGGCCGGCCAGGAAATCCTCATTATCCACGAGGCTTATCGCGGCCTCGATGGTGAGGATGTTGATCGCCGGCAGCTTGTGGCGCTTGCCGACCTCGAAGTCGTTGAAATCATGCGCCGGCGTGATCTTGACCGCGCCGGAGCCCTTCTCCGGATCGGAGTATTCATCCGCCACCACCGGTATCCTGCGGCCAACGATCGGCAGGACGACATTCTTGCCGACCAGGTGCCGGAAGCGCTCGTCGTCCGGATGCACGGCGACGGCCGTGTCGCCCAGCATCGTCTCGGGGCGCGTGGTTGCCACGGTGATGAAGGTTTTTGGATTCTCCGGATCGAAGATCTGCCCCTCGATGGGATAGCGGAAGTGCCAGAGATTGCCGTTGACTTCCTGCTGCTCGACCTCGAGATCCGAGATCGCGGTCAACAGCTTGGGATCCCAGTTCACAAGGCGCTTGTCCTTGTAGATCAGGCCTTGCTTGTAGAGCGTGACGAACACTTCGAGCACGGCCTTGGACAGGCCTTCATCCATGGTGAAGCGTTCGCGCGACCAGTCGGCCGAGGCGCCGAGCCGCTTTAGCTGGTTGAAGATCGCGCCGCCGGATTCAGCCTTCCACTCCCACACCTTCTCGATGAATTCCTCGCGCGTCAGGTCGCGGCGATGGATCTGCTTTTCCATCAGCTGCCGCTCGACCACCATCTGCGTGGCGATGCCGGCATGGTCCATGCCGGGCTGCCACAGCACGTTCTTGCCGCGCATGCGCTCGAAGCGCACCAGAACATCCTGGAGCGTGTTGTTGAGCGCGTGGCCCATATGCAGCGAGCCGGTGACGTTGGGCGGCGGGATGACGATGGTGAAGGCCTCGGCCCCCTCCTCGGCGCCCGCGCCGGCCCGGAACGCGTCGGCCTCTTCCCAAACCTTGGCGATCTTCGGCTCGACGGATTTTGCGTCGTAGGTCTTTTCAAGCATGGGAAAATGGTCCGCGCTGTCGGGATTTTTGCTGGTCCGGTGTAAATCGGAAGGTCTTGGCCAAGTCAACCGCAAGGGGCCGTCCCGGCTCATCACAAGCACATAGGCACGGCCCTGTTCATTTCAACGCAGGGGTGCCAGCGTGCACCGTGCTTGACCGCCAGGCGATACGTTGCTCCACGCCTCCATTGATCGCACAATTCGAACGAGCGTCCGCTTCGAAGATGTTGTTGAGATCAGGAACGTCCAAACGTGGAAGCGGAACGGGTGTGTCGCAAAACTCCCGATTTTCGCGAAACATCTCGTGACTACGCTGCCTGTTTTACCCGGATTTCTATCTCGAGGTGCGCGGAGGCGGCGATGTTGACGAGCGCGTCAAGCGAGAATTTGGCGAGCTTGCCGCGCAGCAGATCATTGGTGCGGGGGCGCGTCAGGCCGAGCCGCTTGGCGGCATCCTCCTGGGGAATGTCCCAACGCTGGACCACCTTACGGATTTCGTAGAGCAGCGCCGAGCGCGCTTTAAGGTTTGCTGCCTCTTGTTCCGTATCCGCCAGGGCATCCCAGACGTTCTCATAGATTTCTACGTTCATCGTTCTGCCTTCCATCGCTTCAGCCGTTGTGTCGCTAGATCGAGGTCTTTCTTGGATGTGGCCTGTGTCTTCTTCTGAAACGCATGAAGCACCAAAACGCGGTCATCTAGTGTCGCCAGATAGATGACGCGAAATGCTCCCGATGCTTCCCGAACCCTGATTTCCCTGACACCGGTCCCCACGGTCTGCATAGGTTTCCAGTAGTAGGGATCGTCGCCGCGCTGGACAAGTTCGAGCTGCCAGCCGGCCGCTATCCGTGCATCGTCAGGAAACGCTCGAACATCCGCCCTACTGCTTCCAAGCCATTCAATCGCCTTCATGGCTCGCACTGTATCGATATTGATACATGTTGGCTAGAGAGAAAGTCAATCGCGAACCTTGGGGATAATGCGACGTCTCAGGACGCGCTGGGGTCCTCTGGCTTTTGGAATGGAAACTCGCCGCCGTACTCGGCGGTGCGGAGGATTGGCTGCTCGACACCTATGAGCAGGAACGGCGTCCAGTCGCGGAATCGGTTCTCGGCCTTTCGACCCGGCTGCTCGACGCCCAGAAACAGGGTGGGATGCGCCGCGGTCGCGAGGTGCGCCAGCTCGATATCGGCTATCCGGACTCGCCGCTCTCCAGGGAACTGGCCGAACGCGGCGGCGGCCTGCGTGCGGGCGACCGCGCGCCGGACGCCCCAATCAGGGGCGCGGCGGGCCAACCATGGCGACTGTTCCAACTGCTCCAGGGACCGCATTGGACGCTGCTTGTTCAGGAAGCCGGCAGAGAGACGGTTGGGCCACGCCAGGGGCTGCATGTCCACCACATCGGCCCGCAAGGCGATGTCATCGATGCCTGGGGACACCTTCGCGATGCCTATGCACTGGCACCGGGCGAGTGTGTGCTGATCCGGCCGGACGGGTATGTCGGTGCGATCGCGATCCTTGGTGCAGACCGAACCGCGAAGCTCGAAATCTATTTGAGCCGCATGGGCGTAGTCCAACCCGAAGAAGAACCGAAATAAGCGTCGAGAGGTATTCGAACAATGTGGCTGGCGCGTCGGACAGGCTCGACTGGCGGTTGATGCTGAGCGGCGTGATCGTGGCAATCGCCATCATCGGAGCTAGCCTTCCTCGCCATGCCGACCCCGAGATTACCGTGCCTGCGCCGCCAGGGTGACGGCGCAACGGGGTCCAACTGGCTACCTAGGGGATCCGGGAAATCATTGCGCTCCGCGTGCCACGCGCTCGATCTCCTCGCGCACCAAGCGCTCGACCAGCGTCGGCAGGTTGTTGTCCAGCCAGTCCTGCAGCATCGGCCTCAGCATCTCTTCAGCCATTTCGTCGAACGTCTTCTTGCCGCGGCTGGCAAAGGCGTCGGAAAGCTCGCCGAAAGCCGCGGCCACCTGGCGGCCCGTGTGCTCGGAAAGAATTGCCGGGCGAACAGCCGGGGCGTCGCTTGCCGCCGGTCGCCCAAGATCGTCACCCGACGAAGGCCGCTCGAACGCAGGCTCCGTCACCGGTTCGTGGACCGACGCCTCGGGCTGGGCGACCGGCTTGCGGATGCCTGGTATCGCTTTCGCCTGCTCGCCGACCGCCGCGATCTCGCGCCGCCAATCGGCAACGATTTCCTCACTCGTCGCGGCGGAATCAGGCGCTGCCGACGGGTCGATCCCTGCGGCTGGTGCCGGGTCGGCGGCGATCCTGGCGCTGACCTCGGCAAGCGTCATCGACGGCCTGGCCGGGGCGGCTTCCATGCGAGCGATCACCGGCTCGGCGGCCGGGGGCTCCACCGTCGCGACCGGCTTCCTGACTTCGGGGGCATGCAGATCGGCACGAAACGCGTCGAAATCGGCGGCTGGAGCCGTGCTCGACGCAGGCTCCAGGTCCTGCCGCAATTCATCGGCGGGCGGCTTGCGGCCGGTGTCGCTGTCCTCGATGATCCTCCTGATGGAAGCCAGTATCTCTTCCATGGAAGGTTCGCGCTGTGCGCTGCTTGCCGTCGCCATCGTCACATCCGCCGCCCTTGTGACCTCAGTGGATTTCCACTCCGGCGCAGGCCGGATTCGAATCATGGCGACAGCGTAACCGACGGATCGCCGTACGAGAATCCCCAATCTGGGGACATGTGGGATTTCAACAGATTAGGCACGGAACAGAAAGAGCGGAACCGCTTTGAAAAAGTTCCGCTCGACCGGGGAAACCGGATTCGGAGCCAGGCGTCTAGCGACCGTCCGGCGTGCGCAGGCCGATCCATTTGTCCTTGACGGCGTTGTAGTGCTCTTCGGGCCGGTACTTCGCAACCTGCAACGCAAGCCGGTCGACCGACAGCCGACCCATCGCCGACAGGATGGCATAGCTTGCCACCACCACATCGTGCTCGGAATTGGCCTGGTTGATCTTGGCGGTGATGACGGCGGCCTGCGCGTTGAGCACGTCGAGCGTGGTGCGCTGGCCGACATTGCGCTCTTCGATGACGCCGTTCAGCGCCAACTGCGCGGCGTCGATCACCTGCCTGTTGGCGGCAACGCTCTGCTGCGCGGCGGTGTACTGCGACCATGCCGAGGCGACGGCCTGGCGCACTTGGTCGCGGCTGACGTCGACCTGGATGCGCGCCTCGCCGAGCGATTCCTTGTTTTGCCGCACGACCGCGGAGGTGCGGCCGCCCGAATAGATCGGAATGGTCAGGGTCGCGCCGATATTGGCCGAGGTCGAATCGCCATTGGAACCCGAAATGTCGGGGATGGATTTGCGGTAATTCTCAGAAATACCGGCCGACGCCGACAGCTGCGGCAACAGCGCGCCCTCGGACGACTTCACCGAGAACGCCGCCGCGTCGACCAGATGCTGCGTGGCGAGAATGGCCGGGTGTTCCTTCGAGCCGATCGCTATGGCCGTATCGAGGCTCGACGGCAGCAGCTTGCCCAATGGCGAAGCGGGCCTGAGCTTGCCCGGCTCGTCGCCGACGACTTGGTGGTAAAATGCGGCACTGGCTTGCGCCTGCGCGCGGGCGGCGCTGAGCGAGGCCACCGCCGAAGCGCGCGACGCATCGGCCTGGGCCACGTCCGTGCGCGTGCCTTCACCCACCTCGAAGCGCGAACGCGCGGCGCGCGCCTGTTCGCTCAGGAATTGAAGGTTCTGTTCGGTCAGCACCGCGATCTGCCGGTCGCGAATGACGTCCATATAGGCCGTGGCCGCGTTGAGCAGCGTGTTTTCTTCGGTATTGCGCAGGCTTTCCACCGACGCTTTGACCTGCGATTCGGCGGCCGCCACATTGTTCCTGGTCTGAAAACCGTCGAACAGCGTCTGGTTGATCTGGATGCCGAAATTGGCGGTCGTCAGCTTCGAATTGCCGCCGTCATTTGCCCGGCGGGTGTTCGTATAATCGATGCCGGACGATCCGGCGATCGTCGGGCGCCATCCCGACTTGGCGATCGCCACGCTCTCGTCGGTGACGCGCACGCCGGCCCGGGATGAATTCAGCGAGGAATTGTACTGATAGGCCTTGGCAAGCGCGCCGGAGATGGTTTCGGCCGAGGCCGGGAAGGAAGAAAGCGCGGTCGCGGAAACGAGGACGGCGGCAAAAAGTGACTTGGATAAAGACGGCACGGGTATCCCTCATTCGTTTTCCATGGGAACCGCGCCACGCCAGCTTCTCCTTTGAGCAGCCGGAGCGGCGCTAATATTCCCTGTCGCCTAGCCCAAAGTGCCCCCAGTCTGGGATTCAGCAACGATCGTTCAAACCCAAGCGACCATGACAAAGCCTTTGCTGCAAGGCAAATCATTCAGAATTCGAAAGCATGCTCACGTTCGAAACCGGGTAGTGGCTTAATTGCCGCATTAAATGCCCGTCTTCCGGTTACAACCCCCCCAGCTTTATAAAAAAGTCGCGCCACGCCTGAATTGCCCTGCCCTTCGACGGCGACGAGTCGGCCGCCTTCGGCAAGCTGGGCAAGCAGCGTCGCCGGGACTTTCTCGACGCTGCCGCCGATGAAGATGACGTCGTAAGGCGCCTTGGCCGCATGGCCCTGCGGCAGCGCGCCCTGAACCACGGTCACATTGCCGCAGCCCAGCGACGAGAGCGCCGAGCTGGCGGTTTCGGCGAGCGCCGAATCGCTTTCCAGCGCCACGACCGACTTCGCCAGCCGCGACAGGATGGCCGAGGCATAGCCGGTGCCGCAGCCGACATCGAGCGCCGAATCGGCCGGGCTGATCTCGGCCAGTTGCATCAGCTTGGCCAGCGGCGAAGCCTCCATGAGGTAGCGCGCCCCGCCGGCGCCGTCGGCGATGCGGATGTCCTCGTCGATATAGGCGAGGTCGCGCTGGCGTTCGCCGACGAAAATCTCGCGCGGCACGGAAAGCATCGCATCCAGCAGCGGCGCGCTGGTCACGTCGGTGGTGCGAACCTGACCATCGACCATCTTGACGCGAAGCTCGGAGAAATCAGCGCTCATGTCCCAACCAGTCCGCTTGCCGCGCCAAACCGCGGTTCATCTAGATTGGAACGTCTAACTCCGGCGCTGGCGCGCGGGAGCCGGGCATTGGAGGCCTCGCCCGGAATCGAACCGGGGTGCAAGGATTTGCAGTCCTCTGCGTAACCACTCCGCCACGAGGCCTCATTGCTCCCGGCGTTCCACCCGGTTCCAATAGGTTGCGGCGAAAATGCCGTCAAGCGGCCACCGCGCATTCCCCGCGGTTTCCTCTGCATCGGTCCGATGCCCCGCATCGATCGTTTGGGCCGATGAGGCGCGATGCATATTGGCAGAGCGTCAATCCGGTTGGCAGAGCGTCAATCCGGCCGGCGCCGCCGCTCCCACCAGACGACGAACCGGCGGCGGTGGCGGCGCACCATGGCGAATTCGTAGGACAGCACCAGCAACCCGAGCGGAACCATCCAGAAGCCAAGGATCGGCAGGAACCCGAGAATGCCGCCGATGATCAAGCTCACGCCGATAGTGATTCTGAGGGCGCGCGAACGCGGCATGGTGAATTGACGCCCGAAGACCGAGATTTTTCGCGCCGGTTCCTGGTTTTCGTCTGCTGCCGTCATCTCGAATGGCTGGTCCGTCTGGTGGCTCTGCAATGTTATTCACGAAAGCCGCCACCGCCGTTTCGGTTCCGCGCCTTCGCCAAGACGGCTAATATGAGGACGGACGCCGCCGATTGCGAGAAACCGCTGCGCGAAAAAGTCTCGGAAAAATACGAAATGCTTCTTTGCAAAGCCGAAAAGGGTTTGCTATAGGCTGCGCCACTTGCTTCAGAGCCTCTGTTCCCCGGTAGCTCAGTGGTAGAGCAACCGGCTGTTAACCGGTTGGTCGCTGGTTCGAATCCGGCCCGGGGAGCCACTATTTTCACGCCATGGCACGATACTGCGCGCAACAGGGCCTCGATTTGGGCGATGACATGGGCGGGGCCGGCTTCATAATGGAGCTTGCTTAACGACTTTTGATTCGTCTTGTCGGCCATGACCATGGCTTCGACACTGCGGACGCGCCAGCGTGCGATTTCTCCCTACCCTTCGATCTCGATAGTCCTGGTTCCAGAGTGTCAGAACATCGAGGACCGATCAAATCAGGCGTAGTGTAGCAGCCTCGCCTGCCCACGCCTATTCCTGCCAAGCCGCAGTCGCAGGATCGACGGCTACCGCGCGGGAATACTGATGATCGGCAGCTTCGCGTGATCGGCAGCTTCGCGCCCATTTCCGCCGTTCAGACCACCGCTGCAGCTTCGCGAAAGCTGACGGTCTGCTAAGCCGGCACTAAGGCCTCGAATGGGGTGGTAGCGGTCACGCCGCCGGTCACGGGGTTAGGCTAGGTTAGCTTGCTCTTCGTATTCCACGGGGCAGATAGCCCAGTGTCGAGTGTCGGCGCCTCGGGTGGCAGAGGCGCTCGATAGTGTCGAACCATCCTCCTCTAGGCTATCCGCCCGCGTGGTCGTTGCCACCGTGCGCGGCGATGAACATGGCGACGGCCGACCGGCAATAGGGATATCTTCGCCCGCTGGGCGACCTTGTCCAATGTCGTCGCTTGAAAACCCAATTCCACAAAGAGTTCGCACGCGGCGTCGACTATCGTTTGGCCGAGCGCCTGGTTGGCAGGCCGGCCGCGTCGGCCCTGGCTGTTTTCGGTCACGACAATTCCAGTACTTGACGGTATTCTAATTCTTGCATTACGATACCATGCAGTTTCTGAAATGTGCAAGCCAATGGGCAAGTTTCAACCAGGCCCAACCAACCCCCTCATCCACGACACGGAGCCATCACCATGGATGACGTCATCATCATCGGCGGCAGCTTTGCCGGTCTCGCCGGCGCCCTGCAGCTCGGCCGTGCCCGCCGCAAGGTCACCGTTCTCGATACCGGCCTGCCGCGCAACCGCTTCGCGGGCCACTCGCATGGCCTGCTCGGCCACGATCACAAGCCACCGCTGGACATCCTGGCCGAGGCGCGGCAGCAGCTGGCGCGCTATCCCACGATCAAGCTGGTCAATGCCCGGGCCGACAGCATCTCCGGCGCCATCGACGATTTCTCCGTCCTCACTGGCGATGGCGAAAGCCTTGCGGCGCGCCGCCTGATCCTGAGCTATGGCGTCGCCGACCAGATGCCTGATGTTCCGGGCTTTGCCGAAGGCTGGGGCACTTCCATCGTGCCCTGCCCCTATTGCGACGGCTTTGAAGTCGCCGACCAGCATTGGGGCCTCGTCTGGTCCGGCCCGCAGTCGCACAATCATGTCAGGCTGTTCCACGATTGGACCGACACGTTGACGCTCTTCGCCGATGGTCACGACATTCCGCCCGATATCCGGGCCGATCTGGCGCGCCGCAACATAGCTGTCGTCGATGGCCGGATCATCGAGATCGCCCATCGCGGGGGCCATCTCGCCACCGTCAATCTCGAGACCGGCCGCAATGTCGCGGTCGACATCCTGTTCGCGCATCCGCGCAACAAGCCGTCCGCAAGCCTGCATGAATCACTGGGCCTCGCCACGGTCGATACGCCCGGCGGCATCGCCCTCAAGGTCGATGAGCGCCGCGAAACCAGCATTCCCGGCATCTACGCCGCCGGCGACCTCGCCAACCCCCTCATGGCCTCGGTCACCACGGCATCATCGCACGGCGCGATGGCGGGCATCTTCGCCCAGCAGTCGATGCTGGTTTGAGAGCACAGATTCCCTTCTCCGATTGCCGCGGGCTATCAAATTCAGAAGGTTGCGGGCCGATGTTGATCGGCACGGCAAAGCTCAACGGCGTCAACCCGGAAGCTTGGCTCACGAACATTCTCGCCCGCATCGCAGAGGGACATCCGATTAACCCGATCGATGAACTGCCGCCATGGAGCTGGTCCTAGGACAACCGGCTTGAATCGTCCGAGCAGCCAAGTCCAGGCGCCTTGAGCTCCCGGTAAAGTGCTATTCTAACGCTACCGTTGGTGACGCTTCTTGCGGCGGCGTCAGAACTGTGATGTCCATTCTGGCGATCTTCGATGCGGCGTTTCCCTGTGAATTGGGAGCTGTGTCGTCCGTTTCTGCAACCATCGCCTTGGCGCGATGTCCTACGCTGTCGGCGCTCTTGCCCGGCGCAAATCCTTCGCCTGTTTCTGGCTTGGCGGCTTTCAGTTGAGTTTCCGGTGCCTTCCGATGCTGACTTGCAATAACCGAAACCATCCATCCCTCCTTTGGTGAGAGCACCATGGTATCTCCCATGGCTGTTGCGGGACTGACCAGATTGTACCTAAGACATGGTGTCCGGTACAAAACGTCACCTATGTCTCAGGCCGCGCATTCTACGCCATGGCGCCCTAGAACCAGCCGAAGCCCGCACTGCGACGCTGGCCGGGGAACAAACGGCACTGTCGGAAACGACCGCTCTCTGAACTCTGCACAACAAGCCGGTCGAGACTAACTGGCTGACACTTGGTTGATACCGGCATCAACCCAGGCACGCGTTTGTTCCAGCACTTCATCGGAAAACGCTGGGTCGTCGATCGCCCGGGCGAGGATCACTGCCCCCACCATTGCTGCAAAGCTTCCGATCGCTGCGCGGCGTCCGTCTGCCGCATCCAGTCCCGGGAGCGCCTTGCCAATACGGTCGATCTGCGACCGAAGGCCTTCCGTCATGGCCGAGCGAGCAGCCGGGGCCTGATGGCGGATGGCCGCGGCAAGACCCGCCGTCGGGCAACCACCGGCGGCATTGTCGCGATGCCGGGGCGAAAGATAGGAACCTACATAAGCGCGAAGATCGCCCCCTCCGCCCGAGTCCGCGGCGAGGACGTGGGCAAGGGTCTGCGCGATCAGGTCGTCCTTCGAACTGAAATGGCCATAGAAGCCGCCATGAGTGAGCCCGGCGGCTTTCATTACCTCCGCCACGCTGACCGCGTCGAACCCCTTATCGCGAAACAGCCGGCTGGCCGCATCCAATATCCGGTGACGGTTCTCCGCCATCTGCTCTCGACTCACCTTCATTTTAAAATTCTCCGCCCGTTGACATTTACATGATGCCCATCATATTTAGCGTCAATCATGATGACCGTCATGAATATAGGTCCCATCAGAAAAGAGAGCAACCCATGGCCACCATTTCGTCAGTCCTCATCACCGGCGCCTCCACCGGCATCGGAGCCGCCTATGCCGAGCGCTTCGCGCGCCGAGGGCACGACCTCGTGCTTGTTGCCCGTGATACGGCACGGATGGAGGCACTGGGGGCGCGTCTGCGTCTGGAAAACGGCGTGGCGATCGACATCATCCAAGCTGATCTTACGCAGCCTGCCGAGCTTGCAACGGTAGAAACGAGGCTGCGCGATGACGCTCGCATCGGGATCCTCGTCAACAATGCCGGAACGGCCATCGGCGGAAGCTTCATCGAGCAGAGCACCGATGACGTCGCGCGGCTCGTTGCGCTCAACACGACCGCACTTCTGCGGCTTGCCAGCGCCATGGCCCCGCGTCTTGCGAAGGCCGGCGAAGGGGCGATCGTCAACATCGGCTCCGTGGTCGGCCTGGCGCCGGAGTTCGGCATGACGGTCTACGGCGCAACCAAAGCCTTCGTGCTGTTTCTGTCGCAGGGGCTCAGCCTCGAGCTCGCGCCGAAGGGTGTCTACGTCCAGGCCGTGCTTCCCGCCACGACGCGAACGGAGATCTGGGAACACGTCGGTGCCGACATCAACACGCTTTCCAACGTGATGGAGGTGGACGATCTGGTTGACGCGGCGCTGGTCGGCTTCGACCGCCGCGAACCGGTGACCATCCCGCCGCTTCCCGATGCCGGGCAGTGGGACGCGCTTCAGGCCGCGCGCCAGGCCATGCTTCCGAACTATGGGAACGAACATCCCGCCGAGCGGTACCGCACGGCCGCCTAGTACCAACGAAGCCATTTCAATAGACGACCCGCCGCGGCGGGGACAAACAAAGGTGACCTGTGACGAGCAAAACGCTATTTGAGCCCTATACTCTCGGCTCGCTGACCCTCTCCAATCGTATCGTCATGGCGCCCCTGACGCGCAATCGCGCTGGCCCGGGCTTCGTTCCAGGCGATCTCGCCGCGGAGTATTACGGCCAGCGCGCATCGGCCGGCCTGCTGATTTCCGAAGCCACGCAAATCTCGCAGCAGGGACAGGGCTACCAGGACACACCCGGCATCTACACTCAGGCTCAGATCGACGGCTGGCGCAAGGTCACGGCAGCCGTGCACGCCAAGGGCGGGCGGATCTTCCTGCAGCTCTGGCATGTCGGCCGCGTCTCGCACGTCGATCTGCAGGAGAACGGCGCCGCGCCCGTGGCGCCCTCAGCAATCCGGGCCGCGACCAAGACGTTCGTGAACAACGGCTTTGTCGAAGTTTCGGAGCCCCGCGCGCTGGCGCTCGACGAGCTTGCGGGGATCGTCAATGATTTCCGGCAAGCAGCCGCGAACGCCATTGAGGCCGGCTTCGATGGCGTCGAGATTCATGGCGCCAACGGCTATCTGCTGGACCAGTTCGCCAAGGACGGTGCCAATGTCCGCACGGATGCTTATGGCGGATCGGTCGGGAACCGCGCCCGGCTGATGCTGGAGGTTACCGCTGCGGTGATCGAGGAGATCGGTGCCGAGCGCACCGGCATCCGGATTTCGCCCGTCTCGCCCGCCAACGGCGTCTCGAGCAGCGCCCCCCAGGCGCAGTTCGACTATATCGTCGATCAACTCGACGCCTTGGGCATCGTCTATATCCATGTCGTCGAGGGCGCCACGGGCGGATCGCGCGATGTCGCGCCGTTCGACTTCGGATCACTCCGCCGGCGCTTCAACAATACCTATATCGCCAACAACGGCTATGACCTCGAACTCGCGGCATCGCAGGTCGCCGAGGACAAGGCCGATCTGTTCGCGTTCGGTCGGCCCTTCATCGCCAATCCCGACCTGGTGGATAGGCTGAAGACTAGCGCGCCGCTGGCGGAGTTCAACCCAGCGACCCTCTATGGCGGTGGATCCGCCGGCTATACCGACTATCCCACCCTCGCAGCCGCAGGTCGCCCCTGACGCTTCGGGGCCGCGCGCCGGCGCGGCCCCCCCCCCCCCCCCCCCCCCGACCGATACGCACGCCTACATTTTCAAATACTTAACTACCGACGCCGCGAAGCCGGATTTCTCCCAGATACGCAATGGGCACGCGCGGCACCCGCAATCCGTTCTCCGCCAAACCTTGATTCCCTTGCTGGTGGGCCATGCAAGCGCGGCTCTTTCCAATTCCTGAACCAGCAACCTCCCAACGTGTGCCACGGCTGGCGAAGCGCCGGATCATCGCAGCTTGGCCTACTGCCAATGCATGTGCCGGCTACCCCCAATCTCCAAATTGATCAAACGCCTTGTTCCTTTAGCCTGCGAAGTTAGCGCTCGTAGCTCAAATTAGGACAGAGCGGGACCTCCCGGGCAGATGCAGGTTCGAACCCTGCCGAGTGCGCCAAAGGCTCCCAAAGCCCCTGCCGTGAGCATTCACGGCGGCTGCAAACGGAAGCGGTTGCCTTTTCGGCATGAGGAGGTCCGGGCCGTCTTCATGCTAATCTGGCTCGGACGCTCCCATCGGACCTTCCAACAGATCGCCTGCGTAAGTCGGCGCCTCCCATGGCAGGCATCGTGCCAGCATCGCCGCGCATGACCACATCACCGTCGGCGGAAAGGCCACTTCAGCATGAAAGGCCTTCTCCTGATCCAGGAATGGTCGTTCTCCACGGCCCACGGTGGAAAAAGGCGGCATTTTTCCCGTCAGGATAGTCGGCTCTGGAATTTCGACCGAAAAAAGAGCTATGATGACATTGGCATTCGCCGGGACAGCTTCGCGCGCCCTATAATGCCGGGAGGAAGCGGGATATGGCCGTTGCGCTTGTACTCGTTCTGATAGTCGTGGGCTCGGTGTTGTTCCACTTCCTGAGCCCATGGTGGTGGACGCCGATTGCCTCGAACTGGGACTATATCGACAACACCATCATCATAACTTTCTGGATCACCGGCGTCGTCTTCGCCGCCGTGGTTTTGTTCATGGCCTATTGCGTCTTCCGCTTCCGTCATCGGGAAGGCAATCAGGCGGCATATGAACCGGAGAACAGGCGGCTCGAATCCTGGCTGACGGTTGTCACCGCGGTCGGTGTCACGGCTTTGCTGGTTCCCGGCCTGTTCGTCTGGAACCGGTTCGTCAACGTTCCAAGCGACGCAACCGTGGTCGAAGTCGTCGGCCAGCAATGGCAATGGAGTTTCCGCCTGCCCGGCAAGGACGGCAAACTCGGCACATCCGATACCCGCGACGTCAAAGCTGAGAATCCGTTGGGCGTGATCACTAGTGATTCCAATGGCCAGGACGATGTCGTGGTCGAAGCGGCCGATCTGCATCTGCCGGTTGGCAAGCCGGTCAAGATGCTGCTTCGCTCGATCGACGTGCTGCATGATTTCTATGTGCCGGAATTCCGCGCCAAGATGGACATGATCCCGGGCTCGGTCACCTACTTCTGGTTCACCCCAACGAAAACCGGAACCTTCCAGGTCCTGTGCGCCGAACTCTGTGGCCAAGGACATCCGATGATGCATGGTGTGGTGATGGTCGACACGCAGGAGGATTACCTGGCGTGGCTCGGCCAGCAACAGACGTTTGCACAGATGTCGGCCCCCCAGCAGACGGGCTCGGCAGGCCAGGCGCCGGGTCAAACAACGGCGTCAGACCCGAAGATTGCAGCAAGGCTCGAAACCGTCGGGTCGCGCTAAAAAGGACACGGAGGTGTTCCTATGGTCGATATTACTCCTGCAGATGCCATCCCGCCGGCCGAAGTCGCGGAAGTCGAACTCTACCATCCGCACAGTTGGTGGACGAAATACGTGTTCTCGCAGGACGCCAAGGTCATTGCCATCCAATATTCGGCAACGGCAACGGCGATCGGCCTTGTGGCGCTGGTGCTGTCCTGGCTGATGCGGCTGCAACTCGGCTTTCCCGGCACCTTCGACTTCATCACGCCTGAAGCCTACTACCAGTTCATCACCATGCACGGCATGATCATGGTGATCTACCTGCTCACCGCCCTCTTCCTTGGCGGCTTCGGCAACTACCTGATCCCGCTGATGGTCGGGGCTCGCGACATGGTCTTTCCCTATGTCAACATGCTGAGCTACTGGATCTACCTGCTTGCCGTGCTGGTTCTGGTGTCGAGCTTCTTTGCGCCCGGCGGACCGACGGGTGCCGGGTGGACGCTTTACCCGCCGCAGGCGATCATGACCGGCACACCAGGGGGCCAGGACTGGGGCATCATCCTGATGCTCGTCTCGCTGATCCTGTTCATCATCGGCTTCACCATGGGCGGCCTGAACTACGTCGTGACGGTGTTGCAGGGCCGCACGCGCGGCATGACGCTGATGCGTCTGCCGCTGACCGTCTGGGGCATCTTCACCGCGACCGTCATGGCGCTGCTCGCCTTCCCCGCGCTATTCGTCGCCTGCGTGATGATGCTGCTTGATCGGACGCTCGGCACCAGCTTCTTCATGCCGGCGATCGTCGAGATGGGCGAGCAATTGCAGCATAATGGCGGCAGCCCGATCCTGTTTCAGCATCTGTTCTGGTTCTTCGGCCATCCCGAGGTCTACATCGTGGCGCTTCCCGCCTTCGGCATCGTGTCCGACCTGATCAGCACCCATGCGCGCAAGAACATCTTCGGCTATCGCATGATGGTCTGGGCCATCGTCGGCATCGGTGCGCTGAGCTTCGTCGTCTGGGCGCACCACATGTATGTCAGCGGCATGCATCCCTATTTCGGTTTCTTCTTCGCAACCACGACATTGATCATCGCGGTTCCGACCGCCATCAAGGTCTACAATTGGGTGCTGACGCTGTGGCGCGGCGACATCCACCTCACCATCCCGATGCTTTTTGCCTTGGCCTTCATCGTCACCTTCGTCAATGGCGGGTTGACCGGCTTGTTCCTCGGCAATGTCGTGGTCGACGTTCCCCTGTCGGACACGATGTTCGTCGTTGCGCATTTCCATATGGTCATGGGGGTCGCGCCGATCATCGTGATCTTCGGCGCGATCTACCATTGGTATCCGAAGGTCACCGGCCGGATGCTGAACGAGGTGCTGGGCCGGTTCCATTTCTGGGTCACCTTCCTCGGCGCCTACCTGATCTTCTTTCCCATGCACTATCTCGGACTGATGGGCGTGCCCCGGCGTTACAATGAACTGACCGACATGACGGTGATGACGGAATCGGCCCACCATCTGAACTCTTTCATCAGCATCATGGCGTTCATCGTCGGCTTTGCGCAGATCGTGTTCCTGTTCAACCTGATCTGGAGCATCCGCCATGGCCGGGAGGCTGGCGGAAACCCGTGGCGGGCCACGACGCTCGAATGGCAGACGCCGCAAACACCGCCGCCCCATGGCAATTTCGGCAAGGAACTGCCGATCGTCTATCGCTGGGCCTACGACTACAGCGTACCGGGCGCCAAGGAGGACTTCATTCCGCAAAACGTGCCGGGCTCCTTAGGTCCCTCCAGGGAGCCGGCATGAGCGTCATTCTGGTCTTCATGCTCGTGATCGCCGGTTTTGCCGGATGGTGGCTTTCCCACCAGCGGCTGATGGCCAAGCCATGGCTCGAGCAAGGTATGGCCGGGGATTTTGTTGGCATGGAAGGATCGACGCTACCGACCGCCAAGATCGGCCTCGGCGTCTTCCTGGCGGTCGTCGGCTGTCTGTTCGCGCTGATCACCAGCGCCTACTTCATGCGCATGGCGTTGTCGGACTGGCAGGCGCTGCCGCTGCCGCGGCTGCTCTGGCTCAACACCGGCGTGCTGGTCTTGAGCAGCATAGCATTGCAATGCGCCGCGCTCGCGGCGCGCAGGGGTCAAATGGACATGGTGAGGCTCGGCCTTGCCACCGCCGGGTTCACGGCGCTCGCTTTCCTGATTGGACAGCTTGTGGCGTGGCGCGAGCTGTCTGCCGATGGCTACTTTCTGGCTTCCAATCCGGCCAACAGTTTCTTCTACCTGCTAACGGGAATGCATGGGCTGCATATACTGGGCGGGCTGGTGGGCCTGGGCCGAACAACCGTCGGCGCCTGGAACGGGGCGCGGCCGGCGCGGCTTCGCCTCAGCGTCGAGCTGTGCGCCATGTACTGGCATTTCCTGCTTTTCGTCTGGCTTGCCATCTTCGCACTTCTGGCCGGCTGGGCCGCGACTTTCATCGACATTTGCCGAGGGTTGCTAAACTAGGAGGAACGGGCGGATGGCAGAGACGACACTGACCCATATCGGCCGAACGGAGCCGCGGCCCGCAGGCTGGCAAGGCATCGCCGCCGACTGGTCCTCGGATCAGCGGGCGTTCAAGAACGTGTCATGGGGCAAGGCCATGATGTGGATCTTCCTGCTCAGCGACACCTTCATTTTCGGCTGCTTCCTGCTCTCCTACATGACCGCCCGCATCTCCACGCGAGTGCCGTGGCCTAATCCAAGCGAGGTCTTTGCCCTTCGCATCGGCGGCTCTGACATACCGCTGATCCTTATCGCCATCATGACCTTCGTGCTGATCTCGAGCAGCGGAACGATGGCTATGGCGGTCAATTTCGGCTATCGCCGCGATCGCCGCAAAACGGCAATCCTGATGCTTCTGACCGCAGCACTAGGTGCGACCTTTGTCGGCATGCAAGCTTTCGAATGGACCAAGCTGATTACCGAAGGCGTGCGGCCCTGGGGCAATCCCTGGGGCGCTGCCCAGTTCGGGTCGACCTTTTTCATGATCACCGGCTTCCACGGCACGCATGTGACGATCGGGGTGATCTTCCTGATTATCGTGGCCCGAAAGGTGTGGCGTGGAGATTTCGACACTGGGCGGCCCGGCTTCTTTACCAGCCGCAGAGGCCGCTACGAGAACGTCGAAATCATGGGACTCTACTGGCATTTCGTCGACCTGGTCTGGGTGTTCATTTTCGCGTTCTTCTATCTTTGGTGAGAGGCAGAAATGGCTTTGGTGAGAGGCAGAAATGGCTGAAGCAACCGCAAACGGCCTCGGGCAACACGCATTGCACGCCACTCATGATGCGGCGGCCGGCGTCCCCCAGGCGGAGGTTCATCAGGAGCACCCGATCAAGCTCTATCTGGTGGTCTGGGCATGGCTGTTCATTCTCAGCACCTGCTCCTATCTGGTCGATTATTTCGGTCTGCACGGCTATCTCAGATGGTCGCTGATCCTGATCTTCATGATCCTCAAGGCAGGACTTATCGTCGCCGTTTTCATGCACATGGCCTGGGAGCGATTGGCGCTGACATACGCAATCATCCTGCCGCCCGTGCTGGTGTTGGTATTCGTGGCGATGATGGTCTTTGAAGCGGATTACACGCTTCTCACCCGGATGGCGTTTTTCGGGGCTGGACCCTGACGCCAGATCTGAGTTGAGACCTTACCGACGGCATCGCCGATCAGGACCCCGACGATGCTGCATGCCGTCCGGTGCCCTCCCTTGAAACAATCGACGGTTGGGCCATGTTTATTCGTACCGGAAACGACGGAAGCAGGATGATTGCCGCGTTTTCGCCTGCGTCGCGAACTCAGCAAGGGACGCCCAAAATGACAATCGCAAACAAACTGAAGGACTATATCGACAGGAAAGGGATTTCCTACGACACTGTCGCGCATCATCGCACGGCCACAAGCAGGCAGGCCGCCATAGCGGCGCATGTGCCCGGCAGCATAATGGCCAAATCGGTGCTCGTTCACCACGATCTGGGTTATGCGCTGGCCGTGGTCCCCAGCACGCATCGAATCGAGCTCGGCGCGTTGCAGAGGGTCATGGACAAGAATCTTGGTCTCGCCACCGAAGATGAGGTGGTTTCGCTCTTTGGCGATTGCGATACCGGCGCCGTTCCGCCGATCGGCGCGGCCTACGATGTGCCGGTAATCCTCGACGAAAGCCTGGGCGATGCCGCCGACATCTATTTCGAGGGCGGCGACCACAAGACGCTGGTGCATGTCAGCGGCAAGGACTTCCGCGACTTGACTACGGATGCCCACCAGGCCCGCTTCAGCCATCCGGCTTATTAAAGCTGGAAAGGCTCTGATCGACCTGCCCGCACCGGTACTCTTGCCGGCGCGGCAGGGCGTTCATCGAGGCGCCAATCCGGCCGTCGACGGCGGTTCCACGACCTTACGGTAGACATGCCAGGTGGCGTGACCGAGGATCGGCAGCACGACCGCCAGCCCTGCGAACACCGGCAGCGAACCGATGATCAGGGCGACGGCGACAATCATGCCCCATACAGCCATCACGATCGGGTTCGCCAGCACCACGCGCACCGAGGTGTGGATGGCTTCATAAGCGCCGACATCGCGGTCGAGCAACAATGGGAAGGCGACGACGGTCGTGCACAACACGACCACAGCGAAGACGAAGCCGATGGCGTGCCCCAGCACGATCAGCGTCCAGCCGCGCCCGGTGGCGAATATTTCGTTGATGAAGCCGGATATCGATACCGGCGGCGCCGGGCCGAAGAGATACTGGTAAAATAGCTGAGCGGTCAAAAGCCATGTGATGAAGATTGCCAGCAGCATGATCCCGACCGCCGCGATGGCCGGCAGCGCGGGAGAATTCCTGACCTCGAAAGCGTGCCTCCAGGAGGTGTCCAGTCCGGCTTCCCGTCGCCGGCTGATCTCATAGAGGCCGATCGCCGCGAATGGACCAATTAGCGCAAATCCGGACACGAGCGGAAACAATAATGGCAGCGTGTTATTGCCTGACGTCCAGACAGCAAGCACGACCCCCGCAAGCGGATAGATCAGGCAGAGAAAAACGATGTGCGACGGTTTGACCATGAAATCGTCGACGCCGCGCCTGAGCGCGTCGAAAAGGTCGGAAACACCGATCTTGCGAATTCTGGTATGTTCCAGCGTCTCGCTGGCACCTGCTATGACGTGAAAGCTTGCCATGACCATTCCTCCAGATCGGGTCCGGTAAGGTCGCGGTTTAACGGTGCTGCCGTTCTGCGTGACTGGCCACGCGAAACCGCGACCCGCACCGCAACCAACATACCCTTTTGCAAGAGACTTGTCGCCCTTTGTGGGAAGGACTCCGGCGGTCCGGCTAGCTCCGGTGGTCTTTTTTCGATATTCTCATGGAGCGCCGCGCGCCCTTTCCGGGCGGACAAGGGACGCTGTGCCACGTTGATTGGCGCATGACCCTTTCCAAAGATCGATCCCGATTTTCAGGGTCGTCATGCGCCAGGCCAAAGGTGAAGGTCATGGACGGAAGGACGCTTCTCATACTTGGCCTTGGCATAGTCGCCCTGCTGATCCTGGGATTCTGTGCAATACCATCGTGATGTTCGAGCCGGTCCTGGCGCGCAATGTCTTCAATACAACAATTTAGCGACCCGTCCTCTCGGTCCGTCGGGTATTCCAAGAACAGCGGTCATGCCGTCAACCTTCGGCGGACATGAACGCTCGCATTGCAACGGTGTCGGCCAGCAGCATCGCAAAGATCGCGAAAAGATAAAAAATCGAGAAGGCAAACAGCGCCTTTGCAGACTTCATCTCCTGGTCTGGAACGACCAGGACCTTCCAGGCGTGCCAGACGAACCCCGCGCCCAATGCGGCCGAAACAATTCCATAGAACCCGCTCGCGAATCCGAACGCCCAGGGCAGCACGCCGATTGGCGCCAAGAGCAGCGAATAGGCAAGTATCTGTTTTCTGGTCGACGCCTCGCCGGCCACATTCGGCATCATCGGGATTCCGGCAGTTGCGTAGTCACCGACCTTGAACAAAGCGAGCGCCCAGAAATGCGGCGGCGTCCACAGAAAGATGATCAGGAACAGGATGACGCTTTCGATTCCAATCGCGCCAGTCGCGGCCGCCCAGCCGATGACAGGAGGAAGGGCACCCGCCGCGCCGCCGATGACTATGTTCTGCGGCGTCGAGCGCTTCAGCCACATCGTATAGATGACCACGTAGAAGAAAATGGTGAAGGCCAGCAGCGATGCGGCAAGCCAGTCCACCAGCACGCCGAGCGTCATGACCGAAAGCGCGGAAAGCACCAGACCGAAGCTGAGAGCCTCACCCGGCGTGACGCGGCCCGACGGAATCGGCCGCCTGGATGTGCGCGACATCAGCGCGTCGATATCAGCGTCGTACCACATGTTAAGCGCCCCTGCCGCTCCTGCGCCGATCGCGATCGCACCGATTGCAATTACGGCGATGACCGGATTCATCGCGCCCGGCGCCGCCATCAGGCCAACGAAAGCAGTGAATACGGCAAGCGCCATGACCCGCGGTTTCAAAAGCGCGAAGAAATCACCCGCCGTCGCTTCCGAGAGGCGGATGCTGGTATCCTTCAGGCGGCTTTCCCTGGTCGACATCTCAGACCGATGGACGCAGGCAACTCGGGCCATGATCCCGAACTGAGAGCGCGCGCGAGCGAAAACAGGAACCGGGTTTTTGCTTACGCTGCCCTTCAGTCCGGCGGAGGAGCCTGGTCACTTGGAGAACGTTTTCAGATAGGCAATGACGTTGGCCACGTCTGCATCGTTCTTGAGGCCGGGAAACGCCATCTTGGTCCCTTTGACCATGGCCTTGGGATCGTGAAGGTAGGTCGTCAGTGTTGGTTCATCCCATTTGACGCCGGATTTGCCGGCCGCAATCATGGCATCGGAATATTTGAAATCCGGATGCGTCCCGGCAGTCCGGCCGATGACGCCGTGCAGCGATGGACCGATCTTGTTCTTATCCTCGTCTGCGATGTGGCAGGCCTTGCATTTGGTGAAGACCTTCTCGCCAGCCGCAGAATCCTGAGCCTGCGATGGGTTGGCAACGAAGGTTGCGACAGATACGACAGCGAAAAACGCGACCAAGCGCATGACTTTTCCTCCCTGATCGTCAAATGTGCCTGAGATGATCTGCGCCTGCCGGGTATCACCAGCAACGCGCCTTGTACGGCAGAACAGATTATCCGCTTCTCCCCATATGGAAATTGCGGCACCTATATACCACGGAATCTGGCCGACAGGTAGAAGAGGTGTGCCTACAAACGTTTAGGTGGTCAGCAGCGGCTCAAGGAACATCCGCGCGATGACGCTTTCGCATCTTGACGGAGGATCGAGCGTTGTTTCGAGCGGACGGTCGCAGTTTCGTTCAGCCTTGGGAAGCCGATATTTCAGACGCAATCGGCAGTACAGCCTAATGGCGACACGCCAACATGCGGGGATCGCTTGCCCGCCGACAGAAAGCCCGCCTGCCCCGGCAACGGGCTGATCTTGGCGGAATGTTTCGCGCATGACCGGTGACGCCCGCCGGGCGTCCGCGGGCAGCGACTAGCAACCTTCCGTCGTTTTCTTCATCTGACCTGGAGCAGCCGTTTTTGCACCGGTGTCCTGCTGGCCAGGAGCAGCCTGTTTCGCACTGCCGGTCTGTTGGCCCGGGGCGCAATCCTTGGCCGAGTTCGGATTGGTGGCATTCGTGGTGGTCTTGTCGGTGCCTTGATCGGTTGTGCTTGGCATCGTTTTAGTCGTCGTGGAGGTCGTTGTCGTGCTCGACTGACCAAAGGCAAGTCCGGCGGACAAGACCAGCATGGCCGACGTCAGAAGAACCTGTTTCATCGTCATCTCCTGTTTTAGAGCGCGGTAATGCGCCTTTGATACAACAGCGAACTGATACGGACGGTTCCCAGAAACGCCGCCGCTATGCGGGAGCCGATAAACCGCAGCGGCACCACTTCAGTGGCGCCGCTGCCTTCGTCGAAGCTAGACGGCCACCCCACCGCGACCCGACTTGGAGCTTGCCATCCAGGGCAGTGGAGCAAGCGCCTCCTGCAGGATCTTGGCGGATCTCGCGAATCCGGCAAAAGCATCGCGCGCGATCGATGGCGAAATCTGGCCGTCATACGCGCGCTGGCAGGCTCGATAGGCCGTATCGAAAATCGGGCCGCGCCGTTCCCTTGGCCACTCATCGAAGAAATCGAAGGCATCTTCGAGACACCCTATTTCTTGGACAAACTGGCCGTTCTTGACCAGGACCGGCCGATCGAATGTCCTATCGCTCATGTAGTCCTCCTTCAGCTGAACGATTTGGGATTGATGATTGAGATCTTTACGCGACCGCATGCTCGGGCTCCGCCAACATGCCACCACCTCCAAATCTGGGTGGCACCGCCGCGTGGACCGGACTTGGCGGTGGGTCGTCATCGTCGTCCCGCCAAGGGCGCCTTATCCATTTGAGCCGGTCTTTCCTGCGGTGCCGGTCGAACGCCAGGCCGATGTTGCCCGGCTGCTGCGCGCGTCGATCCAGGGAGCGCAGCGCGCGAAGTATCTCGCTGACCGCCACGACGGCACCGTTGTCCAACCGACGCAAGGTTGGCCGGTCGGGAACAGCATGAGCGTCGGAGGCCCAGGAAGCGAGCAAGGCTCGCTTGGCACCGATTGTCATGGTGTGGTCGTTCAGCACCCGATCGGGCAGTGCAGCGGTTCCCTCGGCGAGGTTTTTGGATTGTTCGTGAAAGCCACTGGTTTCGAGTTTCATCTCCATTCTCCGCAATCTATGCCTCCCGGCAAAATCGGGAGCGGACCGCAGACTGAGTAAACAGGATCAGGCCGCCTTGCGTCGCGGTTCTGTATCCATTTCGATTGCTTGTTTTTCGGCTTCCTTCAGCGAAACCGCCTTGGCTTCCGAGCCGATCTCGATGCGGCGAGGCTTGAGTTCCTCGGGCACTTCGCGGATCAGATCCACCGACAGCAGGCCGTTGTGGAGGTTAGCTGCCTTGACCCTGACATGGTCGGCCAGCTTGAACACCTGTTTGAAGTTGCCTATCGCCAAGCCACGGTGAAGGATTTCCCTGTTTTCCGGATCGGGCTTTTTCTGTCCGCTCACGGACAGTTCGGGTCCGTTCTGCACGAGTTCGACCTCGTCGAGGCCAAAGCCCGCTATGGCCATCGTGATGCGGTAGTCGTTCTCGCCGTTCTTCTCGATGTTGTAGGGCGGCCAGTCGGAGCGCGCGCCATTTTCAAGCATGTCGAAGAGTCGGTCGAAGCCGACCGTTGTGCGGTAAAGGGGGGCATAATCAAAGCTTCTCATAGCCATATCCTCCGTGAAGCAACATGGATTGCGAGGATCGTCGCAGCGCCGCCGCGACGCCCAGTTCGTCGAGCCGAAGCCCCGACGGTAGATCGATCTGGTAATCGCGATTTTTTCCTTCAAGAGGGCCCATTCGAATTTTTTTGAAACTGCTATTGTCCAGCAAATCTAACGCCCTGGGCAGGCTTTCGGCCGGGTGCCCGGCAGCGCGTCAACCACTCGGCTCCGGTTTCCGCCGACACTTGCACGGGGCTGGCATCAGCGCGATGGTGGCGCAGGGCCGGAGCGAATCATGCGCAAAGTTCTTATCTCGGGGCTGCTGCTCGCGGCGGTATCTTCCACAAATTCCGCCCAGGCGCTGGACCCCAGCGGCACGCCCGTCGTCGTCACCCCGCTGGCGTCGCGCACCACGACCGCTTCCGGCCAGCCGATCACGCTGCCGCGGAAGAACGTTCAGGTGCTGGTTTCGACCTACGACATCGCGCCGGGCGCGACCTTGCCGGTGCACCGCCACCCCTTCCCGCGCTACGCCTATGTCGAGGCCGGCACGCTGAAGGTCACCAATGTCGAGACCGGCGACAGCAACACCTACAAGACGGGCGATTTCATCATCGAGATGATCGGACAATGGCACCAGGCCACCAATACGGGCGATGCCCCGGTCAAGCTGCTGGTGATCGACCAGGTCGAGGAAGGCGCCAAGAACACGGAGCTGCGCCAGTAGCGGCCAAGCCCGATATCCACGCCCTGACCCGAAAGCTCTGCGCTCGCGAGGCATCATAGCGCCTCCCACGCTCAGGCCTCAGCCCCAGGTGCCAACCATCTGCCGCGTCGTGGCGTTCAGCCGGTTGAAGGCGTTGATCAGGGCGATCTGGATCGTCAGCGCGGCAAGCGCCTTTTCATCGTAGTGCCGGGCGGCTTCGTCCCAGACATCGTCGGGCACGGCGTCCGGCCGGTCGGCGAGCCTCGTGCCCGCCTCGGCCAGCGCCAGGGCCGCCCGCTCGGCGTCGGTGAAGTATGGCGTTTCCCCCCATGCCGAGAGGGCAAAGATGCGCTCATCCTTCTCGCCGGCCGTCTTCAATTCGCGGGCATGCATGTCGACACAGAGCGCGCAGGCATTGATCTGGCTGGCGCGCAGATGGACCAGCTTGCGCGTGATGTAGGGCACGCCGGCCGTCTCGGTCGACTTGTCCAGCGCCAGAAGCGCCTGCAGGGAACCGGGGATGAGCATCACGGGATTCTTGATTCTGGCTTGCATGGTCTTCTCCTTTCGAAGCGTTTCGGCAGGGCGCGTTTGCCGGCCCGGACGCCGCGCATCCGGGTTTTGAGTTTGATGAGACTATCTTTGATGCCGACCGTCGTCCGGTGACGTCTCAGTCTTGCCTTGCCGCGACTTGTTCGAGCCGATCGAGAATACCCGGCCAGCCGCTTCCCATGCCCTTATATCCGCGCTCGTCGGCGGGCCGGAATCCCGACTGCTCCATCCGCACCCGGGTCGCCGCGCCCTCGGGCGTGAGCGACCAAGTCACCAGGGTTTTCAGTCCGCTGTCGGACTCGGTCCCGTCGCCCCAGCTGTAGGCAAGCAGTCGCGGTGCCTCGACTTTCAGCACAACGCAGTTCGTCACGCCGGACCAGCCCGGCACCGGTGCCGCCCGGAAGGTGAAGCGATGCCCCTCTTGCGCCGCGAAATCATTCTGCATCAGCCATTCGGCAACGAGCTCGGGCACGGTCAGTGCGCGCCATATCTTTTCCGCCGAATGGGGAAACAGCCGTTCGACGACGATCGATTTGGTTTCCGCCATGCCTAGCTCCTTCTTCGCCACGGTCGTGCCGTCGAGCACAATCAATAACTCGCCGGCTATGAGTTATTCAATAACTCAGCGGTTATGAAAGTGTCAAGCATGGAATTGCCGCCTGGCCCAAGTAGCGGTCCTGTTCGGGTGGTTCGCGCCAATCGGCCCAGAGCGGTTTCACGTTTCATGCAACCGCCGAACCTCTATTTCCTTGTTTTACGCAATTCCGGACGGAAAGCCGTTTCACGCTTCTCCTGAAATTGCTCCAGTGCTAGGGCTGGCGCCGAAATCATGGACGGGATCGCCGCTTGACCAGAGAAACTAGCCTGCCGCTGATCGAAATCTGTGTCGAAGGTATCGACGGCCTGCTGGCCGCCCAGGCTGCCGGCGCCGACCGTGTCGAACTGTGCGCCAGCCTTGTCGAAGGTGGCATCACGCCGAGCCTCGGCACGGTGCGCGCCGCTCTCGAGCAGGCGACCGTGCCGTTTCACGTCATGGTGCGGCCGCGCGGCGGCGACTTTCTCTACAGCGAGACCGAGTATCGTTCGATGCTCGCCGACGTCGTCGCGCTACGCGGCCTCGGCGTGCCCGGCGTCGTGTTCGGCTGCCTGAACGCCGACGGCACCATCGACGAGCAGCGCATGCGCGAATTGACAGAGGCCGCCGGACCTCTGAACGTCACCTGCCATCGCGCCTTCGACATGACGCGCGATCCCGCCGAGGCGCTGGAAGCGCTGATCCGCTGCAAGGTCGGCCGCGTGCTGACCAGCGGCCAGCGCGACAGCGCGGTCGAAGGATTGCCCCTGTTGGCGGATCTGGTGCGCCAGGCCGGCGACCGCATCGTCATTCTCGGCTGCGGCGGGCTCGATCTCGGCAACATCGCTCAGGTGCGCAAAACGACCGGGCTGGCCGAGATGCATTTCGCCGCCCTCAAGGACGTGCCGAGCGCCATGCGTTACCGCAATCCCAAGGTAGGCATGGGCGGCTCCGATCTCGACCGCGAGTACCGCAACATTTTGACCGACACGCCACTGGTCGCGGCCACGATTGCTGCGGCCAAGGCATGATCGTGTCCCCCGCCCCGATTAGCCGCGTATCGGCGGAAGACGAAGCCGCGATCCTGGCGCTCAACAACGAGCATGCCGCCGAATTGTCATGGCTCGAACCCGAGCGGCTGACCTTCCTGCTAAGCGAGGCGTTCTACGCGCGCCGCATCGGCGACCTCGACGCCTTCATCATGACCTTCGACCAGGAGGCCGGCTACGACAGCCCGAATTTCCTGTGGTTTTGCGAGCGCTACGAACGCTTCGTCTATGTCGATCGGGTCGTCGTGGCGGCGCAAGCCAGGGGCCGCGGCCACGCCCGCCGGCTCTATCAGGATCTGTTCGACCATGCGGAGCGTGCTGGCCACACGCTGGTCACCTGCGAGGTCAACACCGATCCGCCCAATCCGGCCTCCGACGCCTTCCACGCCACGCTCGGCTTTGCCGAAGTCGGCGACGCGGTGATCCATAGCGGCAAGAAGTCAGTGCGCTATTATGCCAGGCGGATCCCTGCCTGAGGCGCGATTATTGGAACAGCGCGGCCGCGCTCATCAAAGTCATCCAGAAACCCCACACCAGCGGGATGCCGACGAGCAGCCAGGCCAGCGTCAGCTTGATCGGATTGCTGTTGTCTTGCGGCATGTGAATATCCTTAAGCAGCAGCCGTTTCGGCCTTCATGTGGAAGCGCGCATCGACCGGCCGCATCAGCAGGTTGAGCAGGAAGCCGACAACGAGCAGGCCGGCCATGATGTACATGGTGACCGTGTAGGCGTCGGCCTTCGCCACGCCGCTGTCGATCTGGTACTGCCTGATGTAGTTGACCAGCACCGGTCCCAGAACGCCCGCCACTGACCACGCCGTCAACAGGCGGCCATGGATGGCGCCGACATAGCGCACGCCGAAGACGTCGCGCAGATAAGCGGGGATGGTGGCGAAGCCGCCGCCATACATGCTGAGGATGATGCCATAGAACAGCACGAACAGGAACACGCTGCCCGACCGGCCGGTCCACGGCACCGCCGCATAGAGGACGACGCCCAGCGCGAAGAAGATGGCGTAGGTCTTCCTGCGACCGATGTAGTCGCTGGTGGATGCCCAGAAGAATCGGCCGAGCATGTTGAAGATCGAAAGCAGGCCCACGAAACCGGCGGCCGCCGCAGCTGAGATGCGCCCCGGGAACATCTCTTGGCTCATGGCCGAGGCCTGGCCGAGGACGCCGATGCCTGCGGTCACATTGAGGCACAGCACGGCCCACAGCAACCAGAACTGCGGCGTCTTGAGCGCATCGTCGAGATGGACATTGGACGTCGTCACCATCGCATTCCGCCCCACCGGCGGCGTCCAGCCGGCAGGCCGCCAGCCTTCCGGCGGCACCCTGACGATAAGAGCCCCGATCAGCATGAAGACGAAATAGACGACGCCGAGCACGAGGAAGGTTTCAGCGACGCCGATATGCTCAGGCGTCGAAAACAGCTTCATCAGATAGACCGAAAGCGGCGAAGCGATGAAGGCGCCGCCGCCGAAACCCATGATCGCCATGCCGGTCGCCATGCCTGGCCGGTCTGGAAACCAGCTGATCAGCGTCTTGACCGGCGAGATGTAGCCGAGGCCGAGGCCTATGCCGCCGAGCACGCCATAGCCAAGATAGATGATCCACAGCTGATGGAGATAAACACCAAGCGCCGAAACGATGAAGCCGCCGCCAAAGCAGCAGGCGGCCGCGACCATGGCCTTGCGGGGCCCGACCCGATCCAGCCAGCCGCCGCCGAACGCCGCCGCTATGCCCAGGAACAGGATCGCGATCGAGAATATCCAGCCGAGTCCCGTCAGCTTCCAGTCGTCGGGCGCCGAGTCGGTGATGCCGATCAGCTTCGACATTGGCAGGTTGAAGACGCTGAACGCATAGGCTTGGCCGATGCATAGATGAATGCAGAGTGCCGCCGGAGGCACCATCCACCTGTTGAAGCCAGGGTCAGCAACGATGCGCGAGCGGTCGAGCCAGCCGCCCGGCCCTTCTCCAGTCATAGCCATTCCATCCTCCCAGATGCGTTCTGCGAGCCATCCTCTCAAATGTGTTCCGGGAACAAACTAGGTTGGCGAAGAGGCGAGGCAACAAGGAATGCCCGCCATTAAGACCAATGTCTAAGAAAATGGACCTGTAGCCATAAGCAGGTCGCCGTGTACCCGCTGGATAGATCGGAAGGCATTGATTGATGACCTGCTCGCCAGGCAAACAAGCCCTGCTGGCGCTTATCACTAGCTGGCGACGGCATTCACCAGTTGCGGTTAAGCCATTCGCGCGCCGGCCGTTCGACGACGTAGTAGCTGCAGAGCGCGCAGGCAAAGACGCAGGCCAGCATCAGCCATGGGTTGCTGCCTTGCTCGTAGACGAATTTGTAGAACGGCTGCTGCCACAGATAGAGCGAATACGACCACAGCCCCAGCGTCGCCATCGGCCAGGACGACAACAGCCCCGAAAGGGTCCTGCTGCTGAAATCGAGTGCGTTGACGGCCAGCGCCAGCAACGGCACGGCCAACAGATAATGGATCGGCGTCGACACAGGATCGAGGAACAGCACAACGGCGCCGACCGATGCCGCCAGCGCAACATGCCTGCCCATGAAGACCGCCGGCAGCCTGCCTTCGGCCTTGAGCAGGCAGATCGAAGCCGACAGCAGGATCGAGGCGATATGCACATCGGTGCGCCAGTAAGTGTGCTCGTAGTCCAGCCTGAACACCCAATATGACAGCGCGCCGTTCGCCATGGCGAGCAAAGCCAGCGTTACCAGGAACGGGATGACACGGTTGCGGCCGGGAACGGTGGCGCTGATCAGCGCCAGAATGATGTAGGCGTGTTCTTCGACGCAGAGCGACCAGATATGATCCAGCGCCCCGGCGCGGGTAACGAGAATCCCGGCATAATTATAGGTGAACGTCAGTGCCGTCAGCGCCGCCTTCCATTTGAAGGCGACGAACGTGCCCGACAGCGCGATCAGGGTGACGACGACGAAGATCAGCAGAGCCGGGTAGATGCGCGAGAAACGGCGCTTGAAGAACTTCTTCAGCGGGTAACGCTCGATGAAAAGAATCTCGGCCATCAGGCGACCGCTGAGCACGAAGAAGAATTCGACGCCCAGCACTCCGAGATTGATTCCGGGAACGGGAAAAAAATGGCCGATCAGCACCAGCGCGATCGACAGCCCGCGCCATCCATCGAGATAGGCCAGTCTTGTCCTGGCACCTTTGTCGGCGACGGATCGAGGCGGAACGACATGCGTCGCGGAGATGTCGGTCATGCCGGCTCCCTTCGCATTGAAATATGCGAAAAGGGTCGCGGATAGACACTCCGAACCCGGCTCGCGTTGGTCGCCGGTATAGTGCAGTGCAATATTGCTTTGTGCAAGTGCGAGATTGAAGCCAGGACACCTCCACCACCAGTGCGAACAGTTGTCCACAATTCGGCGATACAGTCGCTCGCACGAAAAAAGGGCCACGCGGGCCCTTGATCGACCGGCGGACCGGCAACCGTCAGGCGTTGGCTGCCGCCACCGCGCGTTTGGCCATGACCACGACCAGATTGGCGCGATAATCGGCGGAAGCGTGAATATCGCTCATCAGGTTCTTAGCCGGCACTTTGACGCCGTCGAGCGACGCAGCCTCGAAATTCTTCGCAAGCGCGGCTTCGATCTCCTTCGAACGGAAGACGCCGTCATCGCCGGCGCCGGTGACGGCAACGCTGACGCCGTCCTTGCCCTTGGCCACGAACACGCCGACGATCGCGTAGCGCGAGGCCGGATTGCGGAACTTTTCATACGCAGCCTTGGCCGGCGCGGTGAAATTCACCGCGGTGATGATCTCGCCGTCCTTCAACGCCGTTTCGAACAGGCCCTTGAAGAACTTGTCGGCGGCAATCTCACGTTTGTTGGTGATAATGGTGGCGCCCAGCGCCAGCAATGCCGCCGGATAATCGGCCGCCGGATCGTTGTTTGCGATCGAGCCGCCGATCGTGCCCTTGTAGCGCACCGCCGGGTCACCGATCAGCGACGCCAGATGGGCAAGCGCCGGACAGGCCTTCCTCAGCTTCTCGTCATTGGCAACGTCGAAATGCGTGCTGGCGGCACCGATGGTGATCGTCTTGCCCGACACTCTCACGCCCTGCAGCTCCTTGATGTGCGACAGGTCGACAAGATCGGAAGGTGCGGCCAGCCGTGTCTTCATGGCGGGAATCAGCGTCATGCCGCCAGATAAAAGCTTGGCGTCGCCGCTCTTCAAGAGTTTTACGGCATCGGCGACCGAGGCGGCACGGTGATAGTTGACTGCGTACATTGGTTTCTCCCTGGGGAAGGAGCGAATAGGGAGTAGCGAGCAGCGAATAGCGCCTGTTCCTTCGCACCGCGCTTTCCCTATTCGCTACTCCCTATTCGCTATCTGCTTTTCAGTGCTTCGAAGCGCGGATTGCCGTCCACACGGTGGAAGGCGACGCCGGCATGGCGATGTCGGTAATGCCGATGGCGTCGGTGATGGCATTGATCACCGCCGGCGGTGAGCCGATGGCGCCGGCCTCGCCGCAGCCCTTGATCCCGAGCGGATTGCCTGGGCACGGCGTGTTCGAGGTCGAGACCTTGAATGACGGCAGGTCGTCGGCGCGCGGCATGGTGTAATCCATGTAGCTCGCCGTCAGCAATTGCCCGCTCGAGTCGTAATAAGCGCCTTCCAGCAGTGCCTGGCCGACCCCTTGCGCGATGCCGCCATGAACCTGGCCCTCAACGATCATCGGATTGATGATGTTGCCGAAATCGTCGGCTGCGACGAACTGCACGATCTCGGTGGTTCCGGTCTCCGGATCGATCTCGACCTCGCAGATGTAGCAGCCTGCCGGGAAAGTGAAGTTCGAGGGATCATAGAAAGAGGTTTCCTTCAGCCCAGGCTCCATCCCCGCAGGCAGATTGTGCGCGGTATAGGCGGCAAGCGCCATCTGGAACCATGGTACGTTCTTGTCGGTCCCGGCCACCTTCAGCGCACCGTTCTCGATGACGATGTCGCCCTCGTCGGCCTCGAGCAGATGGGCGGCGATCTTCTTCGCCTTGGCCTCCACCTTGTCGAGCGCCTTGGCAACCGCTGACATGCCGACCGCGCCGGAGCGCGAGCCATAGGTGCCCATGCCCATCTGCACCTTGTCGGTGTCGCCGTGGACGATCGAAACCGAGTCGATCGACACCCCAAAACGCTGGTTGACCAGTTGCGCGAACGTCGTCTCATGGCCTTGGCCATGGCTGTGCGAGCCGGTCAGCACCTCGATCGTGCCGGCGGCATTGACCCGCACTTCGGCTGATTCCCACAGGCCGACGCCGGCACCGAGCGAACCGACCGCCGCCGACGGCGCGAGGCCGCAGGCTTCGATGTAGCAGCTCATGCCGATGCCGCGCAGCTTGCCGTTCTTGGCGGCGGCCGCCTTGCGCTTGGCCATGCCGGAATAGTCGGCGGCTTTCATGGCCGCGTCGAGCGAAGCCGCATAGTCGCCGGCGTCGTAGTTCATGATCACCGGCGTCTGGTGCGGGAATGAGGTGATGAAGTTCTTCCGCCGCAGTTCGGCTGGAGACAATCCGAGCTCGCGCGCCGCCGTTTCCATGGTGCGTTCCAGGAGATAGGTGGCCTCCGGCCGCCCTGCCCCGCGATAGGCATCGACAGGTGCCGTATTGGTGTAGACGGCCCGGACATTGGCATGGATGGCCGGGATGTCGTACTGGCCCGACAGCAGCGTCGCGTAGAGGTAGGTCGGCACACAAGACGAGAACAGCGACATGTAGGCGCCGAGATTGGCGATCGTGTCGACCTTCAGCCCGGTAATCCTGTTGTTCTTGTCGAAGGCCATTTCCACGGTCGAGATGTGGTCGCGGCCATGCGCGTCCGACAGGAAGCTTTCCGTGCGGTCGGCGACCCATTTGACCGGCACGCCGGTTTTCTTGGACGCCCACAGGCAGACGATCTCTTCGGGATAGATGTAGATCTTCGAACCGAACCCGCCGCCGACATCGGGCGCGATGACGCGCAACTTGTTCTCAGGCGCAACGTTGTAGAAGGCGCTCATCACCAGCCGCGCGACATGCGGGTTCTGCGACGTCGTCCAGCAGGTATAGTGATCCTCGGCCTTGTCGTAATGGCCAAGTGCTGCGCGCGGCTCCATCGCGTTCGGCACCAGCCGGTTGTTGACGATCTTCATGCGGGTGACATGCGCGGCCGCCTTGATCGCCGCGTCGGTCGCCTTGCCGTCGCCGAGTTCCCAGTCGAAGATCAGGTTGTTCTCGGCTTCGGCGTGGATCTGCGGCGCGCCCTTCTCAAGTGCCTTGCTCGCATCGACGACCGCCTTCAGCTCCTTGTAGGTGATTTCCACGGCCTCGGCCGCGTCGCGCGCCTGGCCCTTCGTTTCCGCCACCACCACGACGACCGCATCGCCGACATAACGGACCTTGTCGACGGCAAGCGGCGACCACGCGCCCATCTTCATCGGCGTGCCGTCCTTGGAATGGATCATCCAACCGCAGATGAGATTGCCGATGCCATCGGCCTTGAGCTCCTTGCCGGTCAGCACGCCAATGACCCCGGGCATGGCTTGCGCTTGTCTGACGTCGATCTTCTTGATCTGCGCATGCGCGTGCGGGCTGCGCACGAAGGCTGCATGCTTCATGCCGGGAACCACCATGTCGTCGACATAACGGCCGGCGCCGGTGATGAACCTCTTGTCTTCCTTGCGCGCGACCCGAGCGCCAACCCCTTCAATGCCCATCGGAAATTCCTCCCAGAATTGTAGGGCGGCAGGTGAGCAGGGCAGCAAGGCAATAGGAAATTGACTGTTGTTCCCTACGGCCTTTCTGCCCTACTCGCCTACTGCCTTCTCTATCTCACGCAGCCTGCTTCGCCTTGCCCTTCGCGCCCTTGGCCATCGTCTTCGATGCGGCAAGGATTGCCTTGACTATATTGTGATAGCCGGTGCAGCGGCAGATGTTGCCTTCGAGCTCGGCACGCACCGTCGCCTCGTCGAGGCCTCCGGGATGGCGGTTGATCATGTCGGTCGCCGCCATGATCATGCCCGGCGTGCAGAAGCCGCATTGCAGTCCATGATGTTCCTTGAACGCCGCTTGCATGGGGTGGAGATCGGCGCCGTTGGCCAGACCTTCAATCGTCACGATGGTCGAACCGGACGCCTGAACCGCAAGCATGGTGCAGGACTTGACCGCCTTGCCGTCGACATGGATCACGCAGGCACCGCATTGCGAGGTGTCGCATCCGACATGCGTGCCGGTCAGGCCGAGATTCTCCCGCAGGAAGTGAACCAGCAGCATTCGATCCTCGGCAACGCCGCTGACCCGCTTGCCGTTCACCATCAACGAAACGTCCGACATGGTCCCTCCCTGGGTATCACCTTGGTCATCACGCCGCCCGCGCGCCCATGGGCGCCTCGGCCATGTCTCATTCGTACACCGCACAATGCACAAAAAACAACACGGCGGAAAGTCGGATCATTGTACTTTCGGTCATGGCCAGGGCCAAAACGTGCATTCCCCGGTCCCATTGCCAAAACACAGATTGACGGCAACAATAGCCTCCGACGCCCGCGCGCTCGACGCGCATAAGAACGCGTCGGAGGAAACGCGGGAGAACGCCGCTGACCAGTTCACGGACGCGTTACGCATGCGGCTTGTCGGCGCTGACCACGGACGAGCCGGACCCGGATGTTTTCGCACGCGCGGTGGCCACCGAAGCCGCCGACATCGGCGCCGGTTTTGCGCTTCTGTTCTTTTCCCAGAGCCTCGTCGAGGCCGGCGCCCTTTCGCGGGCGCTCTCGACCCATGCGCCGGCACTCCACCATGTCGGGTGTTCGACAGCCGGCGAGATCACCCCGCAGGGTCTCGAAGAAGGTCATGTGCTGGCCATGCTGTTTCCCTCGGCCTCGTTCACCGCGGTCAGCACCATGGTCGACAGCCTCTCATCGTCGGGCATGGACAGGATAACCGGTGAGGTCGAGGCCTTGCGGCGCACGCTGCACGCCCGCGTCGGCACGGAGCGGACCGAGAACACTTTCGCGCTCTGCTTCATCGACGGGCTGTCCTACGCCGAGGAAGCGGTAAGCTCGGCCATCCACTGGGGCCTCGACGACATACCGCTGCTCGGCGGCTCGGCCGGCGACGATTTGAAATTCGAAACGACGCGCCTGATCTCCAATGGCAAGGTCACTTCCGACAGCGCCATTATCGTGCTGATCGCTACCGAAATCCCTTTCCACGTCTTCAAGACCGACAATTTCGTTCCGACCGACGAAAAGCTGGTGGTGACGGCGTCCGATCCCGACCACCGCATCGTGCGGGAGTTCAACGCCGTCAGCGCGGCGGAGGAGTATGCCGCGTCGGTCGGCATCGTCACGCAGGCCATGACGCCGCTGAGCTTCGCTTCGCATCCCATGGTGGTGAAGGTGGGCGGTGAGTACTACTGCCGCTCGATCCAGAAGATGCACACGGATGGCTCGCTGTCGTTCTTTTGCGCGATAGACGACGGTGTCGTGCTGTCGATCGCGCGGCCCAAGGATATGGTCGAATCGACACGGACGGCGCTGCGCGAAGTCGAGGAGAGGCTGGGCGGCATCGACATGATCCTCGGCTTCGACTGCGTGCTGCGCCGGCTGGACGCGCTCAACCGGCAAGTCTTTCGTGAGATTTCGGAGCTGTACAGGGTCAACAATGTCGTCGGCTTCGGCACCTATGGCGAACAATACCGGTCGATGCACCTGAACCAGACTTTTACCGGCATCGCCTTTGGCGACCGCCAGGCGGCGGAATAGGACGGCGAAACAAGATGCCGCTCAGGAACATAAACGACCTCGAAAAGCTGAAGAAGATCAACGCCGCTCTCATCAGCCGCGTCGAGCGGTCGATGGACCATCAAGTCAACGCCTTTTCGCTGTTCCAGACCGCGATTTCGCTCGAGAACCGGGTGCGCACGCGAACGGAGGAACTGCACGCGACCTTGCGGCGGCTTGAGCAGTCCAACGTCGATCTCAGCGCCGCCAAGGAGAATGCCGAGCTGGCGAACCTGTCCAAGACGAGGTTTCTCGCCGCCGCCAGTCACGACGTGCTGCAGCCGCTGAACGCGGCCCACCTTTCCGTCTCGGCGCTCGCCGAAGTGCAGACCAGCGACGAAGGCAGGAAGCTGGTGCGGCAGGTCGAGCGCTCGCTGGAAACGATGGAAGACCTGCTGCGTACGCTGCTCGATATTTCCAAGCTCGATGCCGGCGTGGTGCAACCCGACATAGGCGACGTCAGCCTGGAAGCGCTGTTCTCGTCGCTGCGTTCGGATTTTCAGCCGGTGGCGGAAATGAAGGGCCTGTTGCTGAAATTCCGGCCGGTAAACGCCGTGGTCCGCTCCGACCGGACACTGCTGCGCCGCATCCTCCAGAACATCCTCTCAAATGCGCTGGGCTATACCCGTTCGGGCGGCGTGTTGGTCGGCACCAGGCATCGCGGCGACACCATTCGCATCGATGTCGCCGATACCGGCTGCGGCATTCCCGACGACCAGCGCGAGGCGGTGTTCGAGGAATTCCATCGCGGCACCTTGCCGGCCAATGCCGAACTCGCCGGCGGCGGTCTGGGCCTCGGGCTGGCCATCGTGCGCCGCATCGCCGGCGCCCTCGGCCATCCCGTGACGTTTTCGTCCAAGGTAGGGCGCGGCACGATTTTCCATATCGACGTTCCTGTCGGCATCGGCGCGCCGGCCGACGCCATCGCCAGCGCCGCCAGCCTGGAGCGGCCGCGCGGCTACGGCCTGTTCGGCACCAAGGTGCTGCTGGTCGAGAACGATGCCGAGGTGCTGGAGGCGATGACCTTCCTGCTCGAACGCTGGCAATGCCTGGTGCGCGCCGCGACCTCGACCGACGATGCGCTGGGTATGCTCGGCGACACCGACTGGGTGCCCGACATCGTCATTGCCGACCAGCATCTCGACGGCGGCGATCTCGGCACCACCACCATCGCCGAGGTCCGCGACTATCTCGGCCGCGCCGTACCGGCGTTGATCGTCACCGCCGACGCATCCGAAGCCGTCGCCAAGGCGGCGCGGGCCGGCGGCATCGAACTGATGCGCAAGCCGCTGAAACCGGCACAACTGCGCGCCCTGCTGGCGCATTTGCTGGCTTAGGGGCCGGAATTACGCCGACTGTGTCTGCGCTGCAACCGAACCCGCTGGCGGCTGGCGGCGTTTGTGGTCGATGAGCTTTCGAGTCGAACCGCCTTCTCGACTGAATTGGCCGGCGCTCGTGGATCTGTTTTCGGCGAGCGGACCTGTCGGTCGTTGCTGGTGCATGTACGGAAGGATCGGCCCAGCCTACCGTAACCGGCCGCCCGATGAGAATCGGCGTGAATTTCAGCAAACGGCACTGTCCGGCGACATACCTCAGGGCCTTTTGGCCTTCGACGGACCAATGGCCGTCGGGTGGTGCCAAGTCACGCCCGTCGAAGCCGTGCCTTACCTGATGAGAAGGTGGCTCGGGGCCGAAGATCGCGGGCAAGAAACTTGGTTCATCTCCTGTTTTTATGTACGCAAGGGCTATCGCCGCCGTGGGATAACCCGGACGCTGATCGAGGCAAGCGTTGCTCACGCAAGACGACGTGGCGCGAAAGCGATCGAGGCGATGCCGCTCGACGGCGGCAAGTCGCCGAGCGCAACCGGTAGCGGATACGTGTCGACCTTCGAGAGAGCAGGTTTCCAAGCCGTCGCGCACCGCGATACGGCCCGCCCGCTGATGAGATTTTCGCTGTCGTAATGTTCAATCCCGAATTTCGGAATCTCGAATTTCGGTGACAGGAATTTCGAATTCGGAATTCGGTGACAGTGCACTTTTACCAGTGCGTTTTCTTTTGGGGGAAGGCAGGCGGCGAAACGAAAATAGTGCACTGTCACCGTAATTGCGTGAAATTGGGAAAACGAGGCAGGCGGCGAAACGGAAATAGTGCACTGTCACCGTAATTGCTGATGAGAAGGTGGTTCGGGAATTTCGGTGACAGTGCACTTCTAGAATACGGTGACAGTGCACTTTTACCTTCGACTACGATTACGGTGACAGCGCACTTTTACCTTGTTCGCCTGACCATCACCCGTGGGCAGGCTCAAAACCCGACCTGGTCGCGAAACAGCTCCGCATTGTCGAGCTTCGACACCTCGATCACCGCTTGCGTGCGGCTATAGACATTGAGCTTGCGCAGGATTTCGGACACATGCGCCTTGACCGTGGTCTCTCCCACCTGCAGCTCGTAAGCGATCTGCTTGTTGAGCAGGCCCTGGCGCAGCATCTGGAGCACGCGCAATTGTTGCGGCGTCAGCGTGGACAGGCGCTGGACCATGTCGGCTCGGTCGGTGCTTTCGGCGTCCGGAGGCCGGCCTTCGTAGGTTTCCGGAACGTAAACCGCCCCTTCCATCACCGAGCGGATGGCGGCGGCGAGATCGCTCTTGCGGGCCGATTTCGGGATGAAGCCGGCAGCACCGTAGGACAGCGCCTCGGAAATGATCCTCGGCTCCTCATAGCCCGACACGATCACCACCGGCAGGCGCGGATAGCGGGTCCTGAGCTGGAGCAGCCCGTCGAACCCGTGCACGTCGGGCATGCTGAGGTCGAGCAAGGCAAGGTCGAACGGCTTTGCGCCGGCGAGAAGATCAAGCGCCTCGCCGATCGAGCGCGCCTCCACAGTGTCGACCTCCGGATAGGCCATCTGCACGGCGCTGTGCAGCGCCTCGCGAAACAGCGGATGGTCGTCGATAATCAGGAACCGGGCGCGATCACTGGTTGCGCTCATGGCGTTCGCTCCGAAGCCCGTTTTCAATTTCCGGCACAGCGTAGTCCCGCGAGCGCGGCCGGATTATTGGCAAATAGTCTATCGCCGGTCGACAGCATGCATCGCTGCATAGGTAATGGGAACTCCGAATTTCTTAAACAGACGAGGCAACACCCGTGCTCTATGAAAATTCGACGCCTTGCCCGGCCCCCGAAATCGGCCGAAGCTACCGCCAGCATCCGATATCGAACGCAGAGACCGCCATGACCGCCTTCGTCCTCCCCGTCCCGCCGACGCCTTCGATCGCTGTCAGCGGCTCCGCCGAGCGTTTTGCCATGCGTCGCATCTTCTGTGTCGGTCGCAACTACGCGGCGCACGCGCGCGAATTCGGCAACGACGAGCGCGATCCGCCGTTCTTCTTCACCAAGCCGGCCGACGCGGTGGTCGATTCCGGCGCCGATATCCCCTACCCGCCGCTGACGGCCAATCTGCACCACGAAATCGAACTGGTCGCGGCGATCGGCAAGGCCGGCTTCCGTATCCCTCGCGACAAGGCGCTGGATCATGTCTGGGGTTATGCCGTCGGCATAGACCTCACCCGCCGCGACCTGCAGGACGAGGCCAAGAAGGCAGCCCGGCCCTGGGATTGGTCGAAGGCGTTCGACCGTTCCGCGCCTTGCGGCCCGCTGGTCCAGGCACTGAAGTCGGGCCATCCGCAAAAGGGCCGCATCTGGCTCGCCGTCGACGGCGAGGTCAAGCAGGATGCCGATCTGGCCGAGCTGATCTGGCCAATATCAGACATCGTCTCCATCTGCAGCGAGGGCATGGAACTGGAACCCGGCGACCTGATCTTCACCGGCACGCCGGCCGGTGTCGGCGCGGTCAGGCCGGGCGAGACAATAACCGGCGGCGTCGATGGCATCGGTACCATCGAAGTGACCATCGGCCAGCCGAGGTGACCGCGTGAGCGACATCGTCCTTCATAACTACTACCGCTCCTCCACCTCGTACCGGGTGCGGATCGCGCTGGAGATGAAGGGGCTGACATACGACTACGTCCCGCATCATCTGCGCCACGGCGACCATCTGGAGGCAGCCTATCTCGCGGTCAATCCGCAGGGACTGGTGCCGGCCCTTGTATGGAACGACGGCACGCTGCTGACGCAATCGCTGGCGATCATCGAATTCCTCGACGAGACCACACCGGAACCGCCGCTTCTGCCGAAGGACGCTGCCGGCCGGGCGCGCGTCAGGATGCTGGCGCAGATGATCGCCTGCGACATCCATCCGGTGAACAATCTGCGCGTGCTCACCTCGCTGCGCACCTTGTTCGGCGCCGGCGACCAGGACATCGCCAACTGGTTCCGCCACTGGGTCAACGAAGGCTTTCAGCCGCTTGAAAAAATTCTGGCCTCGTCGCCCAAGATCGGAAAATTCTGCCACGGCGACACGCCGGGGCTGGCCGACATCTGCCTGGCCGCGCAAGTCACCAGCAACGCCCGCTTCGGCGTCGACCTGACGCCCTACCCGACGATCGCAAGCATCAACGCCGCCTGCATGGCGCTGCCGGCCTTCCAAAGAGCTGCGCCGGAGAACCAGATCGATGCGGAGTAAGCCTTCATCTGCCGGCACATAGCCGGCATATCTGGCGGAATCGATTTCTCCTTGACCGGACAGGGAATCAGCTATCGTTTCCCGCAGCGCAGCAGGGTGGAGTTACCGATGAAAGCCGTCGTCTTCGAGAAATTCGGCGAAGCGCCGACCATCCAGACCGTTCCCGATCCGAAACCGGCTGCCGATGGCGTGGTCATCAAGGTCGAGGCGACCGGGCTGTGCCGCAGTGATTGGCATGGCTGGATGGGTCATGACGACAGCATCACACTGCCACATGTCCCCGGCCACGAACTGGCCGGCATCGTGGTCGCCGCCGGCAAGCGGGTCACCCGCTGGAAAGCCGGCGAGCGCGTCACCGTGCCGTTCGCCGTCGGTTGCGGCAACTGCTTCGAATGTACCTCCGGCAATCATCAGGTCTGCGAACACCAGACGCAGCCGGGTTTCACCGGCTGGGGCTCCTTCGCCGAATATGTCGCCATCGAGCATGCCGACACCAATCTCGTGCGCTTGCCCGACGAAATGGAATTCGCCACTGCCGCCAGCCTCGGCTGCCGTTTCGTCACCTCGTTTCGCGCCATCGTCGATCAGGGGCGCGTCACGCCCGGCGAATGGGTTGCCGTGCATGGCTGCGGCGGCGTCGGCCTGTCTGCGATCATGATCGCCAGTTCCATGGGCGCCAACGTCATCGCCATCGACCTCACCGACGAGAAGCTGGATTTCGCCAAAAAGATCGGCGCAGCCGCCACCATCAACGCCTCGACGACACCCAATGTGGTCAAGGCCGTGAAGCAGATCACCAATGGCGGCGCGCACATGTCGATGGACGCGCTCGGCCACCCCACCACCTCGTTCAACTCGATTGCGAACCTGCGCAGGCGCGGCCGCCACGTGCAGGTCGGCCTGATGCTGGGCGAGCACGCCAGGCCGCAAGTGCCGATGGACAAGGTCATTGCCTTCGAGCTCGAAATCCTCGGCAGCCACGGCATGCAGGCCTATCGCTACCAGGCGATGATGGACATGATCCGCAACGGCAAGCTCAAGCCCGAACTGCTCGTCGGCAAGAAGATCAGCCTCGATGAGGCGCCCGCGGCCTTGATGGTGATGGGCGGCTTCGAGGGCATCGGCATCGGTGTGGTGACGAAATTTTAGCAAGCGGCGGCACGTTACCGCGCGAACTTCTTCGCGCCGAACACGCACAGCACCACGCCGAGCGTAACGACCACCATTAGCGGGCTGACCTGCTCGTGCAGCAGCGTCGCCGCCAGCGCGAGGCCGAAGAAAGGCTGCAGCAGCTGCAACTGCCCCACCGCGGCGATGCCGCCTTGCGCCAGCCCGCGATACCAGAATACGAAGCCGATCAGCATGCTGAACAGCGAGACATAGGCAAGACCGATCCAGGCGCTGGAACCGACGCCGGCAAAGGATGGCGGTAGCGTCGCGAACGTCAGCACCAGCATGATCGGCAGCGACAGCACCAGCGCCCAGCAGATCACCTGCCAGCCGCCGAGCCTGCGTGACAGCGCAGCGCCCTCGGCGTAGCCCAGGCCGCAGGCAACGATGGCGGCCAGCATCAGACCGTCGCCCACCGGCGAGGCGGTCACGCCTTGCGCCAGGGCAAAGCCCGCGACGAGCGCGCTGCCCACGCACGAGAACAGCCAGAACGCCGGGCGAGGACGGTCGCCGCCGCGCAGCACGCCGAAAATCGCGGTCGCCAGGGGCAGCAGGCCGACGAAGATGATCGAGTGGGCGGTGGTGACGTGCTTCAGCGCAAGGGCGGTCAGCAAGGGGAAGCCGACAACCACGCCAAGTGCAACGATCACCAGCGACAGCAGATCCCCGCGCTGCGGACGCTTCTGCCGGAACAGGAGCAGCATTGCCAGACCAAGCAGGCCGGCGATAGCGGCTCGGGCCGATGTCAGGAACGTCGGATCGAAGTCCATCACCGCCACGCGAGTCGCCGGTAGCGAGCCGCTGAAAATCAACACCCCGATAAATCCATTCATCCAGCCGCTCGTGATCTTGTCCATTGCAGGCCCCATTTCTTTCGCCCTCTATCAGGCCGGCACATGTGGTGTAGCCAGAGACAATGAGGTACAATTTGGCAAAACTGTAATGGCGGATCGAGCAGTACGGATGATGGACCTCACCTTGGAAGCCGACGGTGCGCGCACTCTGGTCGAGGGTGTCATGGCGACCATCCGCCAGCGCATCGCCGCGCGCAGCCTGACGCCGGGGGCGCGACTGCCTTCGATCCGCGCCTTCGCCAAATCCATGCAGGTTTCCAAATCGACCGTGGTCGAAGCCTATGAGCGGCTCGCCGCCGAAGGCACGATCCGCTCACGACCCGGCTCGGGCTTTTATGCCGCCGGACCGCTGGCGCCGCTGTCGCTGGCCGAGATCGGCCCCCGTCTCGACCGTGAAGTCGACCCGCTCTGGGTCTCGCGCCAGTCGCTGGAAGCCGGCGGCGAGATGCTGAAACCCGGCTGTGGCTGGCTACCGGCATCGTGGATGCCGCAGGCAGGACTGCGAAGGGCGCTGCGCACCGCGGCTCGCGCCGACGACGCTGCGCTTGCCGACTACGGTACGCCGCTTGGGCTGCCGCCGCTGCGGCAACTCTTGGCGCGGCGCATGGCGCAGCACGGCATCGAAGTCTCCCCTGAACAGATAATGCTGACGGAATCGGGCACGCAGGCCATCGACCTCCTGTGCCGGTTCCTGATCGAACCCGGCGATACGGTTCTGGTCGACGACCCCTGCTATTTCAATTTCCACGCTCTGCTGCGCGCGCACCGGGCCAAGGTCGTCAGCGTTCCCTATACGCCGTCGGGGCCTGATCTGGACCTGTTCGCACAGGCGCTCGCCGAGCACCGGCCGCGCCTCTACATCACCAATTCCGCCATCCATAACCCGAGCGGCGCGATCCTGTCGCCGGTCACCGCGCACCGGCTGCTCAAACTCGCCGACCAATCGGATTTGACCATCGTCGAGGACGACATCTTCGCCGATTTCGAGCACGCCCCCGCCCCCAGGCTGGCGGCGTTCGATGGCCTCAGCCGGGTTGTTCATATCGGCAGCTTCTCCAAGACACTGTCGGCGTCGGTTCGCTGCGGTTTCATTGCCGCCCCCCATAATTGGATCGAGCGCCTGACCGACCTCAAGATCGCCACGACCTTCGGCGGCGGGCGACTGGCGGCCGAACTGGTGCTGACGCTCCTGAAGGACGGCAGCTACCGCAAGCACATGGATCTGCTGCGGGTGCGACTGGCGCGCGCCATGGGCGAGACGAGCACCCGCCTGAAGGCGATCGGCATCACACCCTGGATCGATCAGCCGGCCGGCCTGTTCCTGTGGTGCAGCCTGCCGGATGGCGTGGATGCGGCCGACGTCGCCCGCCGCGCCTTGGCCGAAAACATCGTGCTGGCGCCAGGCAATGCGTTCAGCCTGTCCCGGACAGCCAGCCGTTTCCTGCGCTTCAACGTTGCCCAGTGCGGAGACGAGCGGATTTTCAAGGTGCTAAAGGCGGCGATGGCGCGCTGACTTCAGCCACTTGCGCAGACCTCCCGCACGCAACCGCGCAGCCACCGCTGCGCCGGATCGGCATCGAGGCGCGGATGCCACAGCATGGAGATGGTGACCTCGACGGTGGCGACCGGCAGGGGGAATCTGTGCATGCCGGCGCGCGCGCTTTGCGTATGCCGCTCGGGCACGCTGGCGATCAGGTCCGAGGCGCTCGCCATGGCGAGCGCGGCCGAGAAACCGGAAACCATGCACGCGACGTTCCGTTGCAGGCCGAGCAGGTTCAGCGCCTCGTCGATCGGCCCCTTCTCGCGGCCCCGCCGCGAAACAGTGATGTGGCGGCCAGCGGCATAGCGCTCAGCGGTGACCACACCCCGGCTCAAAGGATGGCCGGCCCGAACCGCGCCGATGAAGCGGTCGCGAAACAGCGCCTGGATGCGCATTTCGGGTCCGGTTGCGCCAGCGACGCCGATTTCCAGGTCGATTGCCGCTTCACGCAGCGACATCACATCCTTGTCCGACTTCGGCGCAAAACGCAGTCGCACGCCGGGCGCATCGGCCTGAATACGGGTGACAAGGCGCGGCGCGAACTCCTCGACGAAACTGTCATTGGTCCGCAGCGTGAAGATCCTGTCCAGGCTCCTGAGATCGAGCAGGTCGGCAGGGCGCAGGAGCGCCTCCGCGTCCTGGACGACACGACCGACCTGCTGCCGCAACTCTTCCGCGCGTGGGGTGGGCACCAGGCCGCGACCGGCACGAACCAGCAGCGGGTCGCCGGTCGCTTCGCGCAGGCGCGCCAGCGTCCGGCTCATTGCCGAAGGGCTGAGGCGCAGCCGGCTGGCGGCGCGCGCCACGCTGCCTTCGGTCAGCAGGACGTCGAGGGCAAAAAGCAGATTGAGATCTGGCATCGGCGGACCATAGCACATGATATGACGCTTCATGCACGAATAACATGCAAATGCTGCGCCTTCCGCCATATCACCTCGGAGGTTAGATCTCCATCAGCTCCGTTTCTGGGGCTGATCGAAAGGAGATCGCAGTGGCAATCGCTGAGCACAATCGGGACGGGCGCGCACCGCCGCTACGGACCCAATCCGCCAGCTGGGCGCTGGCAAGCCTGTCGCTCGCCACGCTGCTGTCTTCGCTCGGAACCAGCATTGCCAGCGTCGCCCTGCCTTCGCTGATGCAGACGTTTTCGGCGTCGTTCCAGTCGGTGCAATGGGTAGTCCTCGCCTACCTGCTCGCCATCACCACATTGATCGTCAGCGCCGGACGGCTGGCCGACATGTTCGGGCGCCGGCCTTTGCTGCTTGGCGGCATCGCGCTGTTCACATCGGCATCGGTGCTCTGTGGCCTCGCACCGACGCTGTGGCTGCTGGTTGCGGCACGTGCCGTGCAAGGGCTTGGCGCGGCGCTGATGATGGCGCTGACGCTGGCCTTTGTCGCCGAAACCGTGGGCAAGGACCGGACCGGCAGCGCCATGGGCCTGCTCGGCGCCATGTCCGCGATCGGGACGACACTTGGACCCTCGCTCGGCGGGCTCCTGATCGCGGGCTTCGGCTGGCAAGCGATCTTCCTCGTCAATGTCCCCGTTGGCATGCTGACGTTCGCTCTCGCCTATCGTGCGTTGCCGGCGCGCAGCAACACAATGCAGGCCGCGCGGGGCGAATTCGACGCCATGGGCACCGTCCTGTTGGCCCTGACGCTGGCCGCTTACGCGCTGGCCATGACGCTTGGCAGGGGCAATTTCGGCGCACTCAATGTCGGCCTGCTGGTCGCGGCCGGCATCGGCGTGGTTCTGTTCGCCGTCGCGCAGACGAAAGTGAAGACGCCCCTGGTCAAGTTCGCCGGCTTCCGCGACCTGCGGCTGAGCGCCAGCCTGGCCATGAACCTCATCGTCGCAACCGTGATGATGGCGACCCTGGTGGTCGCGCCATTCTACCTGTCGCGCGGGCTCGGGCTCGATGCCGCAATGGTCGGTATCGTGCTGTCGGCCGGCCCGCTTGTCTCGACCCTGTCGGCGCTGCTGGCCGGACGGCTTGCCGATCGTTTCGGCGCGGGCAGAACGATGGTCGCCGGTCTGCTTGGCCTCTCCACCGGCACGTTCCTTCTGTCACTCGCCGTGACCAGACTTGGCATCACCAGCTATGTCGTTCCTATCGCCGTCACCTGCTTCGGCTACGCCCTGTTCCAGACCTCCAATAATGCCGCCGTGATGAGCGGTGTCGGTGCCGCCGAGCGCGGCGTCATATCAGGTCTTCTCAATCTGTCGCGCAATCTCGGCCTCATCACCGGCGCGTCATTGATGGGCACCATATTTGCCGCGGCGTCGATCGGGAAGAGCCTGGGTGTTGGCCAGCAACTCCTGAGCTCCGCGGCCGCCGCGCGGGGGATGCAGGTTACCTTTCAGACGGCAACGGCACTGACGTTGCTCGCTCTGTTGCTTGCGCTGCTCTCGGCCCGTGCCGAGTCCAGGCGGCAGAGATCGGCGGAACTGTCGCAAAACCTCTGACTCTGCGCGTATCAACCGGTCGTTGCGGATTGCCGCTCAGGCCCCTGCCCGTTTGCGGCGCTCATACAGCATGACCAGCGTTTCCGCCGTCAGCGCCGGTTTTTCCTCGCCTTCGATCTCGACGGTGTTGGCTGCCTTCATCAGATACTGGCCGGGGCCCCTGTCCTCCATGGAAAGCAGCGTGATGCGCAGCCTGATGCGCGCGCCGACCTTGACCGGGGCAAGGAAACGCACCTTGTCGAAACCATAGTTGAAGGCGGCTTGCGTGTTCTCGGGCACGATCCCCATGCCGAGCGCCAGGGCGCCGATGATCGACAGCGTCAGATAGCCATGCGCGATCGTGGTGCGAAAAGGGCTTTGCCGTCGCGCCCGCTCGGGATCGACATGGATCCATTGATGGTCGCCGGTGCATTCGGCGAACTGGTTGATACGATTCTGGTCGACCGTGGTCCATTCCGAGACGCCGAGCTCCCGCCCGGCCATCGCCCTCAACTCCTCGTAGGTCGGCGGCGTTTTAGGCCGTGCTTCGGTCATTCCTGGTTTCCCGATCGCTTTCAACGCTTCCGGACCACGAACTGGCCGCCCCTGTCAATTCGTCCCGCGCGATTCCGTTCCACCGAACGCGGCCTCGACCGCGCCACGCCTCCCAGCGCAGCGGCAGGTGAAATCGGGAATTTGCTGGCTCCACCAGCGACCGGCGCCGACAAGTCGGCCTCAGCCTTGAAACGTCACTTCTTGTTGTAGTCGGCGCGGATTTCCTCCATCGCCTCCTTGATGCGCGCGCGCAGGATGTCGATCGATTCGGTGCCGGATTTGCGGACCAGTTCAGCCACTTCGCCGGCGTTCTTCAAAGTTGCCTCGAAGGATTTCTTGGCAAACTCGGTCTGCCTGGCCATCAACTCCTGCGGATTGCCCGGCGCCCTGTAGCTTTGTGCCATGTCGGTGACCTCGCGCAGCGTGTCCTGCAGCATCTCGCGTTGCTTTGACAACAGCGAGGACGCGCCGGCCGCACTGGCGCGCGCAGATTTCTCAAGCGCTTCGAGATTCTTGCGATGATGGGCAAGGATCGCCTCGACGTCGACGTTCGGCACCTTCAGGTCGCGGCCGAACCGGCCGAACATGTCCATGAAGGAATCCGATTCCGGTTGCTTGGCCATGATCGTCTTCTCCCCTGTAGCCGTTTCGTGCTCCCGGACAAGAGAGTATCACTGCGGTGGTGCCTGTCCATTCGGCGTGTCACCCAGCAAGAAACAGCCGCTCGGCCATATAGAGCACGACGCCGGCAAGCCCACCGATGATCATCCCGTTGAACCGGATGTATTGCAGGTCCCTGCCGATGTTCATCTCGATCAGCCTCGTCAGCTGGGCCAGATCCCAGCGCTTGACCTGGTCGGCGATGAATTTCGACACACCGCTTTTCTGGCTCTCCACGAACGAAGCGAGCGCCACCACGAAGCCCTGGTTCATATCGGCCCTGATCTGCGCATCGCCGGCAAGATGCCGCCCCACCTCGACGAACATGTTGGCGAGATGCGCGCGGATCACCGAATTCGGTGCCTTTGCGTCCTGTTCGATGAACTGGCTGAGACTTGCCCACATATCGCCGGCCAGCGCCCTGACTTCGGGTCTGGCGAGGAAATCGCGCTTCATCGTCTCGGCGCGCTTGGCGTATTGCTTCGACGTCCGCAACCGCTCGACGAAGCCTCGCGCGAAATGGTCGAATTCGGCGCGCATGGGATGGTCGGGATCGGCCCTCACCTCGTCGAGCAGCGAGCCTGCCGAAGCGACGATCTTCTTCAGAAGATAGGCGTCGGCGCGAAACAGATTGAACAGCGACGGCAGTTCCTCGCGAATCTTCTCGCGCATCGTCGCCAACGCCTGTTCGTCATTGAGGAACCGCCCGATCACCTTGATGAACTCGTCGAACAGCTTCTGGTGGCGGCGATCGTCGGTGAGGGCCGACAGCAATTCGGCCGCCAGCGGCGCCAGCGGCACTTTATCGATCTGCTCGAGCATGCGGCGGGTGACGAAGCCGCGCAGGCCGGATTGCTCGACGGCGGCAAGCGTCTGCGGCACGAGCCGCACGACGAAACGCGACAGGTCGGCGGCACGCTCGGCGTCGGCCAGCCAGTCGGCGACCAGCGCCGAGAAATCGACCTCGGCGAGCTTTTCCCGAACCGGTTCCGGCGCCAGGAAATTGACCTCGATAAAGCGGCCGAGATTGTCGGCGATGCGGTTCTGGTTCTCCGGGATAATGGCGGTGTGCGGGATCGGCAGGCCGAGCGGCCGCTTGAACAATGCCACCACCGCATACCAGTCGGCCAGGCCGCCGATGGTCGCCGCCTCGGCAAAAGCCGCGACGAACCCAAGCCACGGATAAGTGCTCTCGAACGACTTGGCCAAGGCAAACACCAGCACGCAGAGCGCCAGTGCAGCCGTGGCGGTGAATTTTGTCCGTCGCAGCGCGGAAAGTTTGGCGTCCGCGTCGGCATCGAAACGGACAGGCGACAGGGACGTAGCCGATTGAGACATGGATGAGCCGCTCCTCGTCGATCCCAGCCTATTTAGTGGTTTGGCCGGTTAAATGCCCGTGACCGCGGTTTTGCCCTGCTCTTGCGCGGCTGCGCACATAAAGTTGACGAGAATGTTCATCTATGTGCCACGCTAGTCTGGAATTATTCCAAGGTATAGGCCATATTCGGCCGAAGCCAGCGTGGCGAATCCGAAATTTCGGGGCAAAGTCGCGCCAGCAAAGTTCAAGAATCTGGCGTGCTTTTGTCGCGCCGGCGCTTTGTGAGGACGAAATGCGGCTTACCCGCCAGACCAATTATGCCATGCGCATCCTGATGTATTGTGCTGCCAACAATGACCGGTTGAGCCGCATCCCCGAGATCGCGGCCGCCTATTCAGTGTCGGAGCTGTTCCTGTTCAAGATCCTGCAGCCGCTGGTCGAGAACGGGCTGATCGAGACCGTACGCGGCCGGAATGGCGGCGTACGGCTTGGCCGCGCCGCTGAATCCATCAGCCTCTTCGACGTCGTGCGCGTGACCGAGGAAAGCTTCGCCATGGCCGAATGCTTCGAGAACGATGCCGCCGAATGCCCGCTGGTCGACAGCTGCGCGCTGAACTCGGCATTGCGCGAAGCGCTGAATGCCTTCTTCGCCGTGCTTGCCCGCTACACCATCGCCGATCTCGTGGCGGCGCGCCCGAATGTGCGCAACCTGCTCGGCATCGACATGTTGGTGGAGCGCCGCGCCCCGGCTGCGTGATCACACCCTGATTATCGCTGGCGCAAGAACCCGTCATTTGCGGACCGGACTCACCTGAATATCAACTGACCGACGATTGCGGCAGCACGAACGGCATGTCGCCGGCCGGCAGCACGCCGACCTTCAGCCGGCAGTCGAACACTTTTTCGATCAGTTCATCGCTCAGCACGTCCCGCGGCGACCCGGTCGCGGCAAGCTGGCCTCGATGCATGACGAAGATCCGGTCGGCATACATCGCAGTGAGATTGAGGTCGTGCAGGATGGCAACCACGCCGCCGCCTCTCCTGGCGAAGTCGCGGGCGATGTTCATGATGATCAGCTGGTGCTTGATGTCGAGGCTGGAAACAGGCTCGTCAAGGAAGAGATAGCGAGGCTGGCCGTCGAGCACCGGCGCCCAGACCTGGCAGAGCACGCGGGCGAGTTGGACGCGCTGCTGCTCGCCGCCCGAAAGCTCCTGGTAGAACCGCCCGGCAAAGCCGTCGAGATCGACGCGGGACAGCGCCCGTTCCGGCAGCCGCGCATCCTCGCCCGGCAAGACGCCCGAGCGGCCGCCGACAAGGCCCAGCTTGACGATCTCGCGCACCGTGAACGGGAAGGACAGCGTCGTCGCCTGCGGCAGCACCGCTCGCAGGGTGGCAATCTCGACCGGCTTCATCGCCGAGAGGTTGCGGCGGTTGAGGGCGACGCGACCGGTGTAAGGGAGTTCACCCGACAATGCCTTCAGAAAGGTCGTCTTGCCGGAACCGTTGGGGCCGACGATGGCGGCAATCTCACCCGGTCGGGCGTAAAAATCGACACTGCTGACAATGCGCTTGCCGGCGATTGCCACCGAAACATCGCTTGCCTCGATCATCCAACCTCACAAATCGACGACGCCGCGCTTGCGCAGCAATATCCACAGGAAGAACGGCGCGCCGGCGATCGCGGTGACGATGCCGATCGGCAATTCGGCCGGCGCCACGATGGTGCGGGCAACGGCATCGGCCAGCAGCAGCAGCGTGGCGCCGAGCAATGCCGACGCCGGCAGCAGATGGCGATTGTCCGGACCGATCAGCAGGCGCAGCAGATGCGGCACGACGATGCCGACGAAACCGATGCCGCCGCTGACGGCGACTGACGCGCCGACCGCCGCCGAAACGCCGATAATGGCCGTGTATTTCAGCCGCTGCACCGGTATGCCGAGATGGCCGGCCGTCGCCTCGCCCAGCGCCAGCGCGTTGAGGCCGTGGGCCAAGAAAGGCATCGCGGCCAGCGCCAGAACGATGATCGGACCAACCGAGGCGATCTTGGCCCAGGTGGCACCGCCAAGCGATCCGAGCTGCCAGAACGTGAGATCGCGCAACTGGCGATCGTCCGCCATGAAAATGAGTATGCCGGTCAGCGCCATGGCAAGCGCCGCCAGCGCGATGCCAGCGAGCAGCATCGTGGCGACCGAGGTTTGCCCTCGCCGCGTGGCGACCTGATAGAGCACCAATGTCGTGGCAAGGCCGCCGCAGAAGGCGGCAAGCGGCAGTGCCAGCGTGCCGAGCAAAGCCGTCACCGGCGCCAGCATTGTCCCGCCGAGCACGATGACGGCCACCGCGCCGAGGCTGGCGCCGGCCGAAACGCCGATAAGGCCGGGATCGGCGAGCGGGTTGCGGAACAGCCCCTGCATGACAGCGCCGGAGACCGCGAGCGCGGCTCCGATCAGCATGCCCAGGATGACGCGCGGCAGCCTGATATCATAAACGATGAGATGATCCCGCGCGTTGACAGCGGCATCGTCTGGCGCGGCGCCGGATAGCCATGCGCGGAGGACGTTGACCGCGGAAGCGTCCGAGGCGCCCGACGTCAACGACAGAAACACCGCGGCTGCCAGCATGAGGACAGCGAGCCCGATGACAAGACGGGCGCGCCCGGAGCGGTCACCGTCGCCGGCCACTGTCCTGTCCGCCGGCGCGGCGATCGATTGATCGATCATGCCGCTCAGTCCGTGATCCGCGCGCCATAGAGCGAGACGGATAGATCATGGATGGCGTCGGCCGTGCGCGGTCCGAAGCCGAGCAGGTAACCACCATCCATGCGGATAAGTTTGCGCGCGACGCCGGCCGGTGTCGAGCCGATGGAAGCGTTCGAGAACAGCTCGTCATCCGAAATCGGCGGGCCGGCATTGTTCATCACCATGATGACGTCCGGCCTGGCGGTGACGATCGCTTCGTCGGACAGTTGCTTGTAGCCGGAAAAACCCTCGATGGCGTTGACGCCACCGGCCAGCCCGATGATGCCGTTCGCCGCGGTCTCGCTTCCGGCCGCCATGATCTTGCCGCCCTGCATGGAGAGAATGAACAGGACGCGTTTGCGATCCTTGATCGAGGCCGTCTGCTTCTCAGCCGCCTTCAGCTTGGAATCGATCTCGCTTGCCAGCGTCTCGGCCTTGGCGTCGGCGCCGATCGCCTTGCCGACGATACGGATCTTCTCGAGGATGCCCTCATGGCTATAGTGCTCGGGTACCTCGATGAACGGGATGCTCGTCTTCTTCAGCACGTCTACGGCCTCCTTGGGGCCACTCCCGTGAAGGGCCAGGATGCCGGTCGGACCGACTGACAGCACACCCTCCGGCGATAGCTGGCGCATGTAGCCGACATCAGGCAGATCGAGTGCGGCCTTCGGATAATTGCTGGTGGAATCGCGCGCTACCAGATGCTTCTCCTCGCCGAGCGCATAAACGATCTCGGTGATCGAACCGCCTATTGCCGCTATCTTCGAGGGGTCGGCAAAAACGGCCGCACCCTCGGTGGCGCCAGTTGGCTGCAGCGCGGCAAAGACCAGGGAAAACCCGAGCATCGGCCCAAAGGCCGGCCCTCGCACGCCCGGCAGTCCAGGGAAAAGACGCATTTGCAGTTCTCCTCAGGCTGCGGTCGGGCTTGGGATGCGCGGCAGGTTCTCGGCCAGAAACCGCCAGTCGTCGCGCTCGCTTTCGCCCTCATGGCGTTTGCCGAAGAACTGGATGATCATGTTGCCGTCGGCGTCATAGACTTCGAGCGAGGTGACATGACCATCCTTGGTCGGCTTGCGCACGGCCCAGACCTCATGGATGTGGTCGGTTCGCAGATGAAGATGGAAGGTCTCGTCCAGCACGTTGATCCACGGCCCCATAGGCTTGATGGACCTGATCGGGCCGGAGTGGATCTGGATGCAGCCACGATTGCCGACGAAGCACATGATCGGCATCTCGCCCTCGGCGGCGTGATGGAACATGGCCCGGACCGCGTCATTGTCGAGCAGCCAGGCATAGTCCTGGCCGACCATGCGCACCGCCTGGCGGCGGCTGAGCTTCAACGTCTTCAGCATACCGAAGAACTGGTGCACGTCGGTCAGCCGGCTCCAGCGGTCGCGCAGATCGTCGAGATTGGCGGAAGCGTCGGCTATTTCGGCTTCGTCATCGGATCCGCTGCCGGAAACGGCGACCGTCGGTTCCTGGTTCGGCGATTCCAGCGCCGCCACTAGCTTCTGATAGGCGTACAGGTTGGAGGCAGGCCGCAGATGCACCTTGTGCACGGCCTCGCCGGCCGCGTCGAAGAACTGTAAGCTGCGGCGGATCTCGTCGCCATCGCGTTTTTCCACCGCAAAACCATGCGCCCAAACCTTTGGGAAGATGCGCAGATCGATGTTTTCGCCAAGCACCATGGCGTTGTGGTTGCCGGTGACCACCTTGTCATAGATGCCGATCTTCTCGTGAACTGCGCTTTCATTGCGGGTCAGCGCCATCACCTCGCCGACAGCCTCGAGGCCGGTCAAAAGATCGTTGACACTCGGCTCGATGCGGACGACGCCGTCACCGCAATGCGCGGCGACCAGCTCGGCCTCGGAAATGCCGAGCTGGGCAGCCAGGTCACGCTCGCGCGTCTTCGGATTCTCTGTCCGTGCCCGCCGGATTTCATGCGGGGCGGGTTTTACGCGCTGGTCCATGTCTCGTCCTTGTCGCCTTGCCTTACTTGTTGAGAATGAGCTTGCCCTGACGGGTGATCTTCAGCCGGTAGAGCGCACCGTGATGCTCGATGCCGATCTCGTGCTCGCCCTGGAACAGGGTGTTGCTGGAGAGAGTTCGCACTGCCAGCGGGACCCGGTCGAAGCGAGCGGGGACATCGTCGGAACGGCGGACGCGATAGCGGAAGTCATTGGGATTGTGCGTGTTCATCTGGATCGATCCCTTTCCCGTGCCGGGTATCTGGCTAGGCGTTGCGTAATCCGATTCATTCTTGACTCGAATAATCATGTTTACTAGTCAGTGCAATACCGGATTAAAATGAGTCAAGATTTAAGACGCCGGATACGATCAAAAATGCCAGCCAGCCCCAAGCCAGCCCGCATCAAACCTGGAATTTTGGAGTTGGGGCATGGGGTTGGCGATTTGGGAACGGCGCGGCTGGTCCGCGGCGAACGGTGCGGCGGCTTTATTGGCGGGCGTGGCGGCAGTCGCCTTGTCCGTGACACTCGCCAACGCTCAGCAGGCAGCGCAGAAGGCGGGAGAGCAGGCCGATCAATCGAAGAAGGAGGCTGAGCAGGAAAAAACAGCGCCAGCGGGCGCAACACTGCTCGACAAGGTGCTCGTCATCAGCCGCACCGGAGAAACGGCGATCGAATCGCTGGCCTCAGCCAGCCATGTCGACCAGGAACAGCTCGACCGCCGCATGGCGACGACGCCGAACGAAATGCTGTTCGGGGTGCCTGGCGTCGCCGCGCAGGCCGACGCGAGGCGCGTCAGCACCAGCATCAACATCCGCGGTCTGCAGGATTTCGGCCGCGTCGCGGTTATCGTCGACGGCGCACGACAGAACTTCCAGCGTTCCGATCACGGCACCCAATCGACCTTCTACGTCGACCCCGAACTTATCAAATCCGTCGATGTGATCCGTGGTCCCGTCGCCAACACCTATGGCTCGGGCGCGATCGGCGGCGTGGTCTTCTTCGACACCAAGGATGCCCAGGACTTCCTCAACCCGGAAGAGACGTGGGCGGCTTCGGCAACCGGACGCTATGAGAGCAACGGCAAGGGCTGGACCACCAGTGCATCCGGCGCCTACCGCTTCAACGAGAACTGGGACGCGCTGGGCAATATCGTCTACCGCAACTATGACGACTACAAGGATGGCGGCGGCGACACCGTCAGGGGCACCGGCTTCGACGTGCTGAGCGGCCTGCTCAAGACCACCATCCGCCCGACCGACAACAGTGAACTGAAGCTCGGTTGGGTCGGCTCAAGCGACAACTGGAACGAGATCGGCGGCGGCGTGCCGGTGAATGACATCGACCTGAAGTCGAATACCTTCACCGCCCGCTACAACGTTACTGACGAGGACAAGAGCTGGCTCGATCTCCACATCAACACCTCCTACAACAAGACGAATCTCGACCTGACCAGCCTCGTTCCGCAAAGCCGGTTCAATCCCGGCACCGGCCTGCCTGTGGTGCTGCCGACAGGCTCGACATCCACCTTCGACATCGGCACGACCAGCATCGACATCTGGAATACGTCCAGGTTCGAGACTGCCGGCGTCGCGCACGAACTGACCTATGGCGGCGATTGGGCGGGCGACGACGTCAAGACCGGAGGAGCGGCGGGCGGCGACAGTTTCTACACGCCTTCGGGCAAACGGAACGTGTCCGGCGCCTATGTCCAGGACAAGCTCACCTGGGACTGGCTGGAAGTCATTGCCGGGCTGCGTTACGACAATTACAGCCTCAAGGACGGCACACGCGAGGCATCGGGCGACCGGCTGTCGCCGCGCATTACAGTCGGCGTCACGCCGTTCGATACGCCGAGCCTTGCGGGCCTGCAATTCTATGGCACCTACGCCGAAGGTTATCGCTCGCCATCCCTGACGGAAACGCTGATCAGCGGCCGCCACCCCGCCGGCGTCACCTTCCCTTTCCTTCCCAATCCGAATCTGAAGCCCGAGACCGGCAAGACCGTCGAATTCGGCGTCAACTACAAGCAGAACGACATCCTCGAAGCCGGCGACGCACTGCGCATCAAGGCAGCCTATTTCAACAACGACGTGGATGATTACATCGAGGGCGTATCTTTCCCTGCGTCGTTCTCCAACCCCGCAAGCTCCTGCCCTGTCGATTGGAGCCAGCTGGGAAGCAACCCAGGCTACATTCCCATCTGCTTCCAGTACCAGAATTTTGCCAAGGCCAAGATCAACGGCTTTGAGCTGGAAGGCGTCTACGACGCCGGATGGGGCTATGCCGGCCTCTCCGCATCGATCACCAACGGCCACACCATTTCCTACGCGGGCGTCCGGGCAGACCTCGCCACCATCCCCTCCTCGCAGGTCACCGCGCAACTCGGACTGCGTTTCCTGGAAGACAAGCTGACCGTCGGCGGCGAAGTGCAATATAACGGCAAGCCCAGAGGCAATCCGATTGCCGAGGACTATACGCTGGTCAACGCCTTCGCCAGCTATCAGGCGACCGATAATCTGAAGATTGATTTCCGCGCCGACAACCTGTTCGATGTCAAATATGCGAACCCGCTCAACGTCACCACGGCCGGCCAGCCGTCACAGCCGGTCTTCGCGGCCTACGAGCCGGGCATCACCCTGAAACTGGCGGCAACGATGCGATTTGGAGGCTGATGACAATGACGAGCTTGACGACATCCCTTCGTCTGCTGACCTCGGCGCTGGCGATGTCGTTTGCGACGGTTCCGGCGTGGACACAAGAAGCCGCGCCGGTCCCCGCGCTGACCCTCGAACTCAATGGCGCGCAACCCTCCGACAAGGGCTGCCGCCTGACTTTCCTGGTCAACAACAATCTCGGCGCCGACCTCTCCAAGGCGGCGTTCGAGATCGCGCTGTTCAACGAGGCTGGCGTCGTCGACCGGCTGACCGTGCTCGACTTCAAGGACCTGCCAGCCGGCAAGACCAAGGTGACGCGCTTCGATCTCGCCGGCACCGATTGCGCCAAGGTCAGCCGCGTGCTGATCAACAGCGCGACGGAATGCGCCGGCACCGGCATCGAACCGAACGCCTGTATGCGCAAGCTGAAGACGGACACCAAGACCGGTATCGTTTTCGGCGTCTGAGGTGGGACTGCATCCCGCATTCGCGCAAAACAAGGCGCCATTGGTCCCAGCCGGCGCCCAAGCACTGTCGTTTGGACCAAGCGATCTTGATTTGACAATTCTGCCCAGGTCGCTGCAGGTCTCGTCTCGTGACATGCCTGTAATCAGTCCTCTCTCTGAAGCCAGCGCCGAGCTGACGATAACGCCGACCGAGCCGCTTGCGCCGCCTCGGCCATCGGCCTGGAACCGAAAATGGACGGCGGCGATCGTCGTCTCCTGCCTGCTCCATGCCGCGGTGGCGGCGGCTTTTCTGATCTCGCCCTCAGGGACGTTCGATTTCCAGGATGCCGTGCAGTCGGAAGGCAGCGATCAAGCGGGCACCAGCGTCGTCGGCAGCGCTCTGGCTCGGACCCCGGCGGCAATAGATGTTACGCTGGTGCCGAAACCCCAACCGATCAAGCCAGAGCCGGCGGCAAGACCGGAGCCGCCAACGCAGCCCTCCCCGCCTACCCAGGAAACAGCGAAGCAGCCACCCAAGCCTTTGCCGGAACCTGTCAAAGAGGCAATGGTGACGCCGGACATACTGGTGGCCGGCGCCTCACGCCCCGATGACCTGAGCGTGGCTCCGAAGGCTCAAACGCCGGCGCAGCCGGCTGCTCAGGCCGTAAGCACCGAGTCGCCTGTCGCGGTGCCGGAGCAGCCGCCGATCCCCAGCGCCAGGCCGAGTCCGGCCGCCGTAACTGCGAGCGAACCATATGAGAAGCGCGGCACGGCGGATGGCCACGAGATCAAGGCGGCAATTGCCAGCAAAGGCAGAAAACAAACCGATGACGGCAATGCGGCAGCGTCTCGCTATAGCGGCGAGGTAGCCGGCAAGTTGGCTCGCGCCAATCGCCGCGTATCGAAATCCGCGCAAACGACGGCCCGCAACAACGCTCTGGTGGCATTCGAGGTGCAGGCCGACGGGAGCATCGTCGACCTGCAACTTGCCAAAAGCTCTGGCTCCGAGGAACTCGATCGATTCGCCTTGGACCTTGTGCGAAAACAGTCGCCCTTCCCTCCCATCCCCTCAGAAACCGGCCTGTCAAACTGGCGATTCAAGGCGCCAATCGGTCCGTTCTGAGCTAGCGCCACCCTCGTCAAACCAAGATTGCTGAAAGGAACCGCATGTACATCGCCATGAACCGCTTCAAGGTGCAGGACGGCTCGGAAGCCGATTTCGAGGCTGTGTGGAAGAACCGCGATTCCAGCCTTGCGGAGATGAAGGGCTTTCGGGAATTCCATCTGCTGCGCGGCCCGGTCAACGAGGCCGAAGGCTACACGCTGTTCGCTTCGCACACTGTGTGGGCGAGCTACGACGATTTGGTCGCCTGGACCAAGTCGGAGAATTTTCGCGCGGCCCACAGAAATGTCGGCACGACGAAAGTCCATTACATCGGCCATCCGCAGTTCGAAGGCTTTTCAGTCGTCGAGGGCGCGTAAGGACCGGTCGGCATCAAGCCGCGGCCAGCAGGCTCGCATTGCCGCCCGCGGCGGTGGTGTCGACGCAAACGGCGCGTTCATGCGCATAGGCCGCCGGGTTGAGCACCTCGCTGACCAGCGGCACGATCGGTCCTGAGCGGTCGGCGATGACCTTGCGCACGATGCGTGCGGCTTCCGGTGTGCCTGAGAAGGCGACGACGTCGACGCGTAGCGAACGCGCTTCGACGGGATCTGGCCGGCCGTCTATGGCGGCCAGTGGCAGACCCTTGCCGGTCAGCGCCGACAACGCGGCCGGTGCACCGGGTGCCACCGCAAGCACGGCGTTGCCGGCGGCAAGCGCCTGGATCACCTGGGCGAGCAGCGTGTCGGCATCGGGGCCGAGGCATAGGACCCGCCCGCGCGGCGACAGCGACAGCGTGTTGGCCTCGCCGGTCGGCCCAGGCAGATCGACCTGGCCGAAATCGATGCCGGCGGCGGCCCCAATGGCGGCCGCGCCCTTGCCGCGAAGATGCTTTCTCAGGATGGCGACCCGGTCGGGCCGCGTCGACCAGCCGCCAAGGGATGGATCGGGCAGGTTGTCGGCGAGTTCGGTCGCGGTCACCTTGTGGCCCTCGGCAATATGCGTGCCGGCTTCCGGCCCCTTGCGGAAGCGTCTGAGGTAATGCGGCCCGCCGGCCTTCGGGCCGGTGCCGGAAAGCCCCTCGCCGCCAAACGGCTGCGAACCAACAACGGCGCCGATCTGGTTGCGGTTGACATAGATGTTGCCGGCGTGGATGCCATCGACGAAATGCTGCGCTCTGCCTTCGATGCGGGTGTGCAGGCCGAAGGTCAGGCCATAGCCCTTGCGGTTGATGGCGGCGATCACCGCGTCGATCTCGTCGGCGTCGAACGTCGCGACATGCAGCACCGGCCCGAACACCTCGCGCTCTATATCCTCGATGCCCTTGACCCTGAAGACATGCGGCGCGACGAAGCGGCCATCTTTCGGCGCCTCGAGCTTGGCGATCAGCCGGCCTTGCAGCCCCATCTTCGTGCAATAGTCGCGGATCGAGGCTTGCGCCTCGTCATCGATGACCGGGCCGACATCGGTCGAAATCCGCCAGGGATCGCCGATGCTGAGCGCTTCCATGGCGCCCTTCAGCATCTCCAGCATCTTTTTCTCTACGTCCTTCTGCACATAGAGCACGCGCAACGCCGAGCAGCGCTGGCCGGCACTCTGGAAAGCCGAGGCGAGGATGTCGCGCACCGCTTGCTCGGGCAGCGCGGTGGAATCGACGATCATCGCATTCAATCCGCCGGTCTCGGCGATCAGCATGGCGTCGGGCGCGGCGGTTTGGGCCAGCTGCTTCTCGATCAGCTTTGCGACCTCGGTCGAGCCGGTGAAGCAGACGCCGGCAATGCGCGGATCTGATGTCAGCGGGCCGCCGACCGAGGGCCCGTCTCCGGGCAACAGCTGGATAACATCTTCCGGCACGCCCGCCTCGCGCAGCAGCTCGACCGCGCGGAAGGCGATCAGTGGCGTCTGCTCGGCCGGCTTGGCGATGACCGAATTGCCGGTGACGAGCGCAGCCGCGATCTGGCCGGTGAAGATGGCGAGCGGGAAATTCCACGGCGAGATGCAGACGATGACGCCGCGCGCCTGCGTGCCCGTCTCGGCATTGGCCGCCTCGGCGGCGTAGTAGCGCAGGAAGTCGACTGCTTCGCGAACTTCGGCGACGCCGTCGGCCAGCGACTTGCCGGCCTCGCGGGTGGCGAGCGCGAAGAACTCGACGGCATTCGCTTCATAAAGATCGGCGGCCCGATTGAGGATGGCGGCGCGCTCCGCGACAGGCCGCTTCGCCCAGGCCGGTTGCGCCTCGACCGCGATGCGCACGGCGGCCGCGACCTGCTCGGCCGTCGCCTCGCTGACCGTGCCGACCACTTCGGCGGGCTTTGCCGGATTGATGATGGAGCACTGCTTGCCAAGGCCGGCAGCCCTCGTGATGGGCTTGGCATGCCAGCGATCGGGCCCAGCGAACGCGGCCCTGGCATGGTCGATCGCCGCCAGCGTCACCGGATCGGTGATGTCGAATCCTCGGGAATTGCGACGGCCGGCGCCAAAGATCTGGGAAGGCCGGGCAATCGCCGGATTGGCGGCCGGGCCCTGGCTCTCGATCGTTTCGAGCGGATCGCGGGCTATGTCCTCCGGCTCGACCTCCTCGTCGGTCAATTGGTGCACGAATGAGGAGTTGGCACCGTTCTCCAGCAGCCGGCGGACCAGATAGGCAAGCAGATCGGAATGCGCGCCGACTGGCGCATAGATGCGGCAGCGCGTGCCTTCGGCCCGGCGCACCGTCTTATGCAGCGCCTCGCCCATGCCGTGCAGGCGCTGGAACTCGAAGGTGTCGCGATTGTCAGCCATCGACAGGATGGCGGCGACGGTGTGGGCGTTGTGGGTTGCGAACTGCGGATAGATGCGGTCGGTCATCGACAACAATTTCCTGGCGCAAGCCATGTAGGAAACGTCGGTGTTGGCCTTGCGAGTAAAGACCGGATAGCCTGACAGCCCCAGCGCCTGCGCCCGCTTGATCTCGGTGTCCCAATAGGCGCCCTTGACCAGCCGTACCATGATGTTGCGGTCGTATTTCTTCGCCAGCGCGTAGAGCCAGTCGATGACGAAGGCCGCGCGCGGCCCATAGGCCTGGACGACGACGCCAAAGCCGTTCCAGCCGGCAAGCTCCGGCTCCGCCAGCACCCGCTCGATGACATCGAGCGATAGATCCAGCCGGTCGGCCTCCTCGGCGTCGATATTGAGGCCCATGCGCGAATGGCGCGCGGCGAGCGCCAGCGACAACAGCCGCTCGGCCATGACGGGCAGCATCCCGTCCTTCTGCGCCACCTCGTAGCGCGGATGCAGCGCCGAAAGCTTGACCGAGATGCCGTGGTTCTGGCGGATATCCGGGCCATTGGAACCGGCGTCCAGCGAGGAAATGGCGTCCGCATAGGCCTTGTGGTAGCGCAAGGCGTCGGCCTCGGTGCGGGCCGCCTCGCCCAGCATGTCGAAGGAATAGAGATAACCCTTCTGCGTCATCGGCCGGCCGCGCTTTATGGCCTCGGCTATGGTGCGGCCGAGCACGAACTGTTCGCCCATTTCGCGCATCGCGGCGGCCACAGCCTTGCGGATGACTGGCTCGCCCAGCCGGCGAACCATCGCGCGCAACGTGCCTTCGATACCGCCCTCGCCTTCCTCGAGGACGCGGCCGGTCAGCATCAGCGCCCAGGTCGAGGCATTGACGAAGATCGAGCTCGACCCTCCCGAATGCGCCGACCAGTCGTGCGGCGCGATCTTGTCGGCGATGAGATCGTCCATAGTCTCGGTGTCGGGCACGCGCAGCAGCGCCTCGGCCAGGCACATCAGCGCCACGCCCTCCTTGGTGGAAAGGCCGTAAGCCGAGAGAAAAACCTCCATCAGCCGTGGATCCGACGAGCCGCGCACCGCCCGCACCAGATCGGCGGCGCGCGCAGAGATCGCCTTGCGGTCCTTCGCCGACAGTCCGGTGGCTTCCGCCAGCCGCTTCACCGCCTCGTCTTCGTCGGGCAGATAGTTGGCGCGGATCTGCTGGCGGATGGCATCGAGCGCTGGCATGACGGTCCTGTTGAGCGAGCAAAAAGGGGTCGGGCCGGTGGTCACCGGACCGAATGGCGCAAGCTAGCACAGCTCCAAAAATTCAGCCGGTCCAAAGAAATCGACATGGCAGGCCGCCCGATCTATCGTTGTGGCACAATATCACAAGAATGGACTGCCTTTTCCATGATAGAAGACCAATTGGACCGCATCGACCGCAACATCCTGTCGGCGCTGGCAAGCGATGGCCGGCTTTCGATGTCCGAGCTCGCGGCAAAGGTCGGCCTGTCGAAGACGCCTGTGCAGGCGCGGGTGAAGCGGCTGGAGAAGGACGGCTACATCAGGGGCTACCAGGCGATCGTCGACCGCGAGCGCATGGGCGAAGGCCATGTCGCTTTCGTCCAGGTGAAACTGTCAGACACCCGGTCCGCCGCGCTGGATGCCTTCAACCGGTCCGTCCAGGCCGTGCCGGAGATCGAGCAATGCCACATGATGGCATCGAGCTTCGATTACCTGCTGAAGGTCCGCACCCGGGACATCGCCGCCTATCGCCGCGTGCTCGGCGAGCGCATCTCGGCCCTGCCCCATGTCGCCCAGACCTCGACCTTCGTGGCAATGGAGACGGTGAAGGATCGATAGGCGCTCAATGGCCGGTGCGTGATTTCGGTATCCTGTCGTCCCTGCCCCGGGCAAACCTCACTCCGACAAGGTCTTCAAAAACGCCACCAGCGCCGCACGTTCGCGATCCGACAATTCCAGCGGGTGAATTTCGGAGGTCCCCTCCACGCTCGGTGCGGCCTTGGCGTAATGCGCCACCACCTCGTCGAGCGATGAAAACTGGCCGGCATGCATATAAGGCGGTCGCGCCGCCGCGCCGCGCAGTGAGGGCGTCTTGTAGGCGCGGACCAGTTCCGGCGCATCCTTGACCATGAAGCGCAACTCGCCGCAGGCACTCACGTCGCCATCACGGTAGACGCCAAAGCAGTTGAACGGGTCGGCCTCGACCTGCGCCACGGCATCGATGCGGCCGCGATCCGGCGGGAGGCCCGCAACGGGTGGCACGCCAGTATTGTGGAAAGTACCGTCGGTGAAGCGCGGGCCGTTATGGCAGCTCACACAATTGGCCCTGCCGATGAACAGTTTCAGGCCAAGGATTTCCTCGCCGGAAAAGACCGCGTCGCCTTTCGGTTCGGCGCCGGTGACGAGGTCCAGCGCAAAGCGGTCGAAGCGTGTCGGTGCCGGTTCGATCGAGCGTTCGAAAGCAGCAATTGCCTTGCCTATGTTGGCATAGACGCCGTTGATCGCGTCGCGTTGCGCGCCGTTCATTGCATTCCAGGCGGCCTTCTCGGTATCGTTTCCCTGCGGGCTGGCATTCAACGGTATGCCGGAAAAATCGGGAAGCGGCCCGAAGATGCGCTCATAGCGTTCGCCGAAGCGCGTCTTGATGTAGTGCGCGTAAGCGGCGCGGTTTCCCGCCTGTTCCAGCGGGTTTTCGAGCGGCGTCAGCGCTTGCGCCCAAAGACTGTCGCGGCGGCCGTCCCAGAAGAACCAGGGATCGCGCGCCACGCCGGCCAGCGGCATGGTGCGGCGGTTGGTGCGCCCGACGCCGACCGCTTGCGGCAGGTCGTCCTGAAACTGCCGGTCGATCTTGTGGCAGGTCGAGCACGACACCGTGCCGTCGCGGCTCATCCCTGCGTCGAAGAACAGCGTCGAACCGAGGGCGGCGGCGGCCGGCACGTCGGCGAAGCGGTTGGTGGTGTCGGGCTTGAGTGCCGGCAGCGCGGACAGCGCCAGCGAAGCGATTGTTTTCTTCTCCGTATCGGAAAAATCAGGCTTGCCGCAACCGCCAAGCGTAATGGCAACCGTCAGCGCCAGAAAGCAAAAAAGGCGCCTCATCTGTCGCTCACAACACCACGTTGAACAGGACCGTGTCGGAACCGGCGGTGGCCGAGATGGCGAAATGCAGCTGCCACCAGCCGTTCATGGTGAATTTCACCCCCTCGATCCGGTAACGCCCGTTGCCGAGATAGTCGGTCGCTTGCGGGCTGGTCGGCAGGCCGTGACTGTGCCGCGGCATGCCGCCGGAGATCGCGATCGCAGCGCCTTCCACCGGCACGCCGGCCTTGGTCTTCAGGGTCAGCAGCCAGGATTCCAGCTCGCCCACTCGCACGACGCCCCGCTCCGGCGCAAAACTTGCCACGAACAGCCCATTGTTTGTCGCCTTCGTCCGCGCGATATCCGGACCGGCAGGCTGCGACGACCGCGGCGCCGTCAGGTAGACGACCGCGAGAATGCAGACCAGCAAGGCGGCCAGACCAAGGCCTGCCAGGAGATTACGCCATAACGATGACAAACCTGTTCCTCTTCTGCAGACAACGCTCTGCCGGACGGATCGCATCCCGCCAGCCTGTGGGAAAACGCTGTGGCGGAAAAAAGCCTGCTTGCCAAGCATGGCGCTGCCGGCGGCAAAAAGCTACAGCACCGAAATCACAGGAGGATTCTGCATGGCTGGAAACGGCGTCGCCTCGATCGGCGAATGCATGCTGGAACTATCGGGCCAGACCGGCCCGAACTGGCGCATGGGTTTTGCCGGCGACACGTTCAACACGCTGTGGGCTCTGCATGCGTTGAGCGGCGACAGGCCGGCAACCTACGTCTCCGCCTTCGGTGACGATCCTTTCTCGCAAGACCAGATCGGCTTCTTCGCCGAAAACGGCATCGGCATCGGCTCCAGCCCCGTGATACCGGGGGCACGGCCCGGCCTCTATGCCATCACGCTGACCGGTGCGGAGCGCTCCTTCACCTATTGGCGCGGTGACGCCGCCGCCCGCCAGCTCGCCTCGGACCCATCGTCATTGTCGAAAAGCCTGGAAAACCAGGCGCTGGTCTACTTTTCTGGCATCACTTTGGCAATTCTGGACGATGCCGCACGCGCCACATTGCTAGTGGCCGTGGCCAAGGCGCGGGCGGCCGGCTCGACCGTGGCCTTCGATCCCAACTACCGGCCACGGCTCTGGCGCAGTCGGGAGGACGCGCAGGCAGCGATCGTCGAAGCGCTGGCCGTCACCGACATTGCCTTGCCGACCTTTCCCGACGAGCAGATGCTGTTTGGTGATGAAAACCCGCAAGCGACGGCTGACCGGCTCGGGCAACTGGTCGACGAGGTCGTCGTCAAGAACGGTGAAGCGCCGGCCCTGGTTGCCGAAAAAGGCGCATTGCACGACGTGCCGGCGATCCATGTCGCGGCACCCGTCGACACCACCGGCGCCGGGGATTCCTTCAACGGCGCCTATTTGGCAGCCCGTCTCGCCGGCCATGATCCGGTGGAAGCTGCCCGCCGCGCCCATCGCGTCGCCGCAGCCGTGGTGCAGGTGCGCGGTGCGCTTGCGCCTTTTGCCACGCTACAGGCGGCGTTCGAGGGATAATATCAAGGCAGGCGGAAACGATATTCCGTCACGTGGTGATAGATCTCGCCAGGCCACAATGTCGCTTGCGGGAAATAGGCGCGGTTGGGCGCATCCGGCCATATCTGCGGTTCCAGGCAGAAGCCGCAGAAGGCCTTGTAGTTCCGCCCTTCCAAGCCGTTGCGCGGCGTCACGTACTGGCCGGTATAGAGCTGAACGCCGGGTTCCGTGGTCCAGACCTCCATCTCGACGCCGGAACTCGCCCCTTGCGTCCACGAAGCCTGCCTGAGCGGCCCGCGAGTCGAAGCAAGGCAGAAATTCTGGTCGTAAGGCAGTTGTTCGCCCTCGGTCTCCATGCGCAGCGGCCGCGCCTGGCGGAAATCGAAAGGCGTGCCGTCGACCGGTTTGACGACGCCGGTCGGGATCATGTCGCCGTCGACCGGCAGATAGGCTCCGGCATTCAGCATCATCCTGTGGTCGAGGATGTCGCCGGCGCCGCCGTCATCGAGGTTGAAATAGGAATGCTGGGTGACATTGCATAGCGTCGGCTCCTCGCAAGTCGCCGTCAGTTCGACGCTGAGCGTGCCTGGTATCTTCAGCCGGTAGGTGCAGGTCACGTCGAGCGCGCCGGGAAAGCCCATCGTCCCGTCGGGATCATGAAGCGTCAGCGTGACGAAATCCCTGCCATGCAGCGAAACCGCCCACGGCCGGCGCGAATAGCCTTGCGAGCCGCCATGCAGCGTGTGCTTGCCAAGGAAGTTGCGGTCAGTCTGGTAGCGTTTGCCGGTGAGGGTGAAGCGGCCATCGCGGATGCGGTTGGCATAGCGTCCGACGACCGCGCCAAAGAAGGCGGTATCGGTCTCATAGGCCTCCAGATTGTCGTAGCCGAGAACCAGCGGTGCATCATGTCCGGTCAGCCGCAGATCCTGGACGATCGCGCCCAGCCCGATGATGTTCGCGCTGAGACCGCCGCCCCTGATCGTGAAGCGACGCACCGGCTCGCCCGCCTGCGTCGTGCCGAAAACCTCGCCGTCCTTCATCGCAATACCCGCAAGTGCCGGTTGATCCAGAGGATTTCGGCTGGTTCCTCGATTCCCCTGGCAGGCAGGTTACATACCTGCCTCCCTCAGGGATAGATCATCAGAGGCCGAGGCCGCCGATGCAGACATATTTGGTGTCGAGGTAATCCTCGATGCCCTGATGTCCGCCTTCCTTGCCGAGGCCGGATTCCTTGACGCCGCCGAATGGCGCCTCCGGCGTGGTGATGAGGCCTTCATTGACACCGACCATACCGTATTTCAGCCCTTCCATGACGCGGAAGGCGCGGCCGAGATCGCCGGTGTAGAAATAGCAGGCAAGGCCGAATTCGGTGTCATTGGCGAGTGAAACGGCCTCTTCCTCGGTCTCGAATTTGAACACTGGTGCGACCGGCCCAAAAATCTCTTCCTTCATGAAGCGCATCTTGGGCGTGGCGTTGGCGATGACCGTCGGCTGGAAGAACGAGCCGCCCAGCGCATGGCGCTTACCGCCGGCGACGACCTTGCCGCCCTTGGAGGTGGCGTCGGCGATCAGTTCCTCGACTTTCTCGACCGCCTTCTCGTCGATCAGCGGCCCCTGCTGCACGCCCTCTTCGAGGCCGGAACCGACCTTCAACCCATTGCTGGCGGAAGCGAGCTTCTCGACGAACTTGTCATAGACGCCGGCCTGAACCAGGAAGCGGTTGGTGCAGACGCAGGTCTGGCCGGAATTGCGGTACTTGGCGGTGATCGCGCCGGCGACCGCGCGCTCGATGTCGGCATCGTCGAAGACGATGAACGGCGCGTTGCCGCCGAGTTCCATCGACACCTTCTTGACGGTGACCGACGACTTCTGGATCAGGATCTTGCCGACCTCGGTCGAGCCGGTGAAGGTGATCTTCTTGACCAGCGGATTGGCGCAGATCTCGTCACCGATCTCGCCGGCGGCGCCGGTCAGGATGTTGACGACGCCCTTGGGGAAGCCAACTTCCTCGGCGAGCGCGCCCCAGGCGAGACCAGAATACGGCGTCTGCGAAGCTGGCTTGACGACGGCGGTGCAGCCGGCGGCGAGCGCCGGCCCGAGCTTGCGGGCCAGCATCGAGGACGGGAAATTCCACGGCGTGATGGCGGCGATGACGCCTACCGGCTCCTTGGTCACCAGGATGCGGCGGTCCGCCCATGGCGACGGCACGACGTCGCCATAGGTGCGGCGGCCTTCTTCGGCAAACCACAGGATGTAGGACGCCGCCGAGCCGATCTCGCCCTTCGATTCGAACAGCGACTTGCCCTGCTCGATGGTGAGCAGTTCGGCCAGCACGTCCTGATTGTCCATCATCGCGTCATGCAGCTTGCGCAGCAGCTTCGAGCGCTCGAGCGCGGTGGTCTTGCGCCAGGTCTTGAACGCTTCGTCGGCGGCCTCGATGGCGCGGCGTGTCTCGGCCTTGCCCGACTTCGGCACGGTGCCGATCTTCAGGCCGGTGGCCGGGTTGTTGACGTCGACAGTCTGCCCGCTGTCGGCCTGCACCCATTCGCCGTTGATGAGATTGGCCTGCCGCATGAAATGGCTGGTTTTCTGAAGCATGGTCTGTCCTCCGTTCGGCGCACGGCCGGTCTGTGAATTCTTGGTGAGCGTACGCCATGGACTGAAGCCGGCACGCCGGAGCCACTGCTCTTTACCTAGGGCAAGCCCGCCAAGCAATCGCAAGATGGCATATAGGGGTTGGGCCAGCCCGAGGCGAGAGCAGCCGGGGAATACCCTAGCCGAAAACCTGGACGACAACCGCCAGCCAGAATGCGGTAGTGACGGCGGCGCATGCGGTGGCGATGGTCATCTGGTTGGAGGCCAGCGCCTGGCCGGTATCGAACTGAACGGCGATGAGGTAGGAGTTGATGCCGGAGGGCAACGCCGCGACCACCACCGCGACCTTGGCCGTCAAGGGCGGCAGGCCGAGCAGCCAGACGAAAGCAAGGACCAATGCGGGCATCAGGAACAACTTCAGCACCGAAAGCGCCAGTGCCGGCCTGACATTGCCGGAAACACCGAAGCGGCGCAGGCTGAGCCCCATGGCAAACAGCGCCACCGGCCCGGCCGTGCCGGCCAGCGCATCGACCAGCCGCATGACAAGGCCCGGCAGCGGCACGCCGCTGAGGCGCCATGCAAGCCCCAGAAGAATGCCGATGATCAGCGGGTTGAGGAACAGCCGCCGCAGGAACCCGCGTATGACGCGCAAGGGATGCACGGGTTCGCTGCCGCCGCGGCCGAACATCTCGAACAGCACGATCGAGGCCGCCATCATGATCGGCAGATGAACTGAAACCAGCAGCGACAGCACCTCGAAGCCGCTCGCGCCGAATACGCCCAGGATGAAGGGCGCGCCGAGCAGCACGACATTGGAATAGGCCGAGGACACGCCGCCGACCACGCCGGCACGTGAATCCCGCCCAAAGACTCGCGTGGTGACGACATGACCGGCGGCCCAGGTGATCGCCACCGCCGTAAAATAGGCGCCCCACAGCGACCAGGGCGCCACGCCATGGAAATCGGCATTCACCATGGTCTGGAACAGGAGCAGCGGCATCGCCACCGAGATCGCGAAATCGGCTATCCCCTCGCCGCTCGCCGGTTTCAGATAGCCGGTAAGCCCGGCGAGATAGCCGAGCGCGACGAGACTGAAGACGAAAAGGACGGTTTCGGTGAGCGGAGACATTTTTCAGGGATAGGCGAGCCACGGTCGCGGCGCAATCGCGCCATCGAGAGCGGCTTTACCGAGGCCGGCCACCCGATGCCTATTCCGCTCACCGGCCAGAAGATCGATCTGGTGAAGAAGCAGATCGCCAAAAAGTAAAGCCCCCGGACCGGAGGCCCTCCGCTTGTCTTTGTGCCGGCTTTCCGGTCCCTATATGCGAATGGCCTGCTGTCGGCCTCCTGAAAGGATGCGATGATTCGACTTGCCTTGGCGTTTTTCCTGCTTGTCGTCCCCGGCACCGCCTATGCGACGGATGCCGGGTGGGCGCTGCTGCGCGACGGCGGCCATGTCGTGCTGCTTCGCCACGCCATGGTCACCGGCTCCACCGATCCAGCTAATTTCGACATCGACAGTTGTGCCACCCAGGTCAATTTGTCGGCACGCGGCAAGCAGCAGGCGAGCAAGATCGGCGCGTTGTTTGCCGCCCGCGCGGCACCGATCGAACGCGTGCTGTCAAGCCGTTATTGCCGCTGCCTCGACACCGCGCGCATCGCCTTCGAAGCCGAGCCGGAGCTGTTTGCGCCGCTCGACCTCTTGAAAAGCGATGAGGCTCAGAAGGCAGCGCAGATCGCGGCGATCATAAAGGAAATCCGCGCCTATTCCGGTTCCGACAATCTGGTCATGGTGACCCACCTGGAAAACATCGTGGCCCTGACAGGCACTTCGCCGCGCGAAGGCGAAGCCGTGGTCGTCGAGCCGCAAGGCGACGGCCTGCGCGTGCTCGGCCGCGTTACATTCTGACACGCGCTGAGGCCGTTGGCATCGAACCCGGCGTTGCCGAATTGCCACAGTTGAGCGAAGCCGCAAATCGCCGCGACGATGCCGCTTGCGACAACCCGTCGCAGGGGCTATAGGCGCGCTCCCGGTCACGAAAACCGAAGCGAGCACAACGGTTGGAGCTTTCGTCTCCGCCCGTGCAGGCGGCTTTGCCGCCCTGTATACGGCGCCGCTTCGGGGATTGGGATCGCGGATGTAGCTCAACTGGAAGAGCGCCGGATTTGGGTCCGGAGGTTGTGGGTTCGAGTCCCGTCGTCTGCACTACGGATAGCTCAGCTGGAAGAGCATCAGACTCATAATCTGACTGTCGAAGGTTCGATCCCTTCTCCATTGGCCTGATAAGCCAGCACCCTGCCAGGTGTTATCTGAAAACGGTCCGGGGACTGGAATGCTGAAGATCTGACGGACGGCACGAGCCTTCGGGCGCGGCCGTGTCGAAAGCTCTGACGCCATCGGCTCGCGGCCAGGCCCGCGGTGACGATCAAGGCGCAGCGTCGCCGGCAAAGGGGGCCAAGGCCTCCGGCGCCCGCTTTGCTGCCCCGCGATCCGCTCCCGCAGGTCCGCCACGGATCGATGCCACCGGTCCCCGGATCATTCGTGCCCGGACCGTGACGACGTGAAACGAGAAACGAAAGGGAAGATCGACGCATGACTTGACGCCTCGCATGGGGCCATGCCCGACAGGAGTAAGACAATGACGACTATTCTCGACAAGGCTCTTGGACGCGAGCGCGTCCTCGTAAGGGAAAACGAACGTGCCCTCACCCTTCACAAGGGTGAGATCAAGGCTGTCCTGATGCCGGGCGAACATTGGCTCGCCAACCGGCGCGGAAGCCTCGAAGTGTCGCGGCACGATCTGAAGAACCCGGAATTCGTTTCGGCGTATGAGAAGGCGTTGTTCGACAAGCTCCCGGATGTGGCCGCGCGTCATTTCACCGTCGTTCATACCGGGCGCACGGAAGTCGCGATCATCGAGCGCGACAGCAACCTGCATTCCGTGCTGGCGCCGGACCGCAAGCTTGTGCTGTGGACGGATGCCGGTCCGTGGAAGGTGACGCTGATCGACACGTCAGCCGATCTCGCCATCGATCCGGCGATCATGCGCCGGCTCGGCCAGGCCCGGAAGACGGAATTGATGTCCGTCCATCCGGTCGTCGACGGTCAGGCCGGGTTGCTGTTCATCGACGGTGTCCTCGTGCGGACGCTGGCCGCCGGCGTGCATGGCTTCTGGAATGTCGGACGGATGGTGCAGATCAAGGTCGTCGACCTCAAGCGCCAGTCGCTCGATGTCGCCGGGCAGGAAGTGCTGACTAGGGATCGCGTCACGATCCGCGTCAACATCGCCGCCGAATACCGGGTCGTCGATCCGGTCAAGGCGGTGAGCGCCGTGAAGGATTTCGCCGAGGCCCTCTACCGCGCCCTCCAGTACGCCTTCCGCAAGACGCTTGGCGCGCTTACGCTCGACCAGATCCTTGAAAAGAAGGTGACGATCGACGAGGAGGCCGCGGCCAAGGTCCGCGCCGACATGGCCGCGATCGGCGTCGAGGTCAGCGATATCGCCCTCAAGGATGTCATCCTGCCGGGCGAGATGCGCGAGATCCTCAACCAGGTGGTGTCGGCCGAGAAGCAGGCCGAGGCCAACGTCATCCGCCGTCGCGAGGAGACGAACGCCACGCGTTCCCTCCTCAACACGGCCAGGGTGATGGCCGAGAACCCGGTGATGCTGCGGCTGAAGGAGCTCGAGTCTCTGGAGACCATCGCCGGCAAGGTCGAGCGGCTGACCGTCCACAACGGAACCGGCGGGCTCCTGAACGACCTGGTCAAGCTTCGCGACAGCTAATGCATGTCGCCCAAAAGTGGGTCCGGTTTTGGGAAGACGACATACATACAACTTTAAGCTGACGTCACGTTAATGCGAAGGGGGGGCGGGGGGGGCGGGCGGCGCGGGTGGGGGTGTTTTGGGGCGGAGCCAAATGTGGCCCCCGGGTGAAGCCGATTTATGGGGGGGGAAAAAAAAAAATCAACTGGGTGTTT